>JAGHVO010000036.1 GCA_018064245.1 Candidatus Colimorpha pelethequi | reverse complement strand
ACATACGACACAATCTATAACCGAACCTATGATACCGTATTCACCCACAGCTACGATACATTGCATATGTACAGCTATGACACGATCTTCAATCGCACGTTCGACACTGTATTTACTCACAGCTATGACACTGTTCACACCTATAACTTTGATACAGTGCTTCGTCAAGAGTTTGATACCATATTCACGCATAGTTATGACACGGTACATACCTATACATACGACACGGTATACAGCCATAGCTTTGACACAATCCAGACCCACAGCTACGATACGTTGCATGCGTACATCTACGACACGGTCTTCAATCGCACATTTGATACCGTATTTACCCACAGCTACGACACACTGCATACCCATATCTACGACACTATCTTCAATCATACCTACGACACTGTCTTCACGCATATTGAGGGAATGGTAGATACAAATTATGTGGACAGTCTATTGTCGCATTCTGGATTTTTGACAGGCTATACCGAAAGCCAGATTCTCACCATTAGCAACGATACCATCTATTTGACAGGTGGCAGTTTCGTGAAGCTTCCTGCGGGTTTCAGCGGAGATTACAACGACCTGTCCAACAAGCCGACAATACCCACAAACGTATCGGAACTGACAAATGATGCAGGTTACCTTACCACAGAGACGCCCCAGGTGATCAGTATTAGCCACGATACCATCTTTTTGTCGAATGGAGGTCTTGCTATCTTGCCTCCGTCATTCAGCGGTGACTATAACGACTTGACAAACAAGCCTCTCATTCCAACAAATGTTAGCGATTTGACAAACGATGCGGGATACATTACCAGCTTCTCCGAGAGTCAGATTCTCAGCATCGGCCACGATACCATTTATTTGACCGGTGGCAGCTTCGTGAAGCTTCCTGCTGGTTTTAGCGGTAACTATGACGATTTGGTCAACAAGCCTATAATTCCTACTGTTCCTGACAACGTGAGTGCTTTCACCAACGATGCGGGCTACTTGACAAATTATACCGAAACCCAAGCCTTGGCGGATGTGGTTGCAAATAGCAACTCTGCAGGACATTCCCAAATCAAAGATGTCAATGATCCGACGGATTCTAAAGATGCAGTGAATCTTCAGTTCTTGATGGCACAATTGGCGTTGCTGCAAAACCAATTGGATTCATTAAGCCAGATGATTCCGCAGCCTGCTGTTTTGCCCACTATTACTACTGCATCGGTGTCTGCTATTACCGATACCTCTGCTACTTGTGGGGGTAGTGTCACCTCCTCTGATGGCGCTACGGTTTTTGCAAAGGGTGTCTGCTGGAGTACCAGCCCAACGCCTACTATCAGTGACAGCTATACATCGGACGGCATTGGCGATGGTTCTTTTACCAGTTCAATTACCGGCCTCACAGCGGGCACTACCTATTATGTCCGAGCCTATGCCATCAACACTGCGGGGACGGCCTACGGTCAGCAGGTGACCTTTACAACAAGGTTGAACGATGAAGACATCACCGTCAACGGGTACACCTTCAAGATGAAATATGTCGAGGGTGGCACCTTCAACATGGGTGCTCAATCTTCCAATTCGGGTGGTGCCAATTATGATCCATCGGCAACAACTGGCGAGGCTCCCGTTCATAGTGTCACCCTCCGCAGTTTCTATATGGGCGAGACCGAGGTGACCCAAGGCCTTTGGGAAGCAGTGATGGGGTCGGGCAGTTCATCGCATGGAACTTGGTCGTCAACCAATGGCTTGGGCGCCAACTATCCCGCTTACAATATCAGCTATAGTGAAGTGCTGGCCTTTGTCACCCAGTTGAACACCCTCACGGGTCGCAACTTCCGCATGCCCACGGAGGCTGAATGGGAGTATGCCGCCCGCGGTGGCAGCCAAAGCCAAGGCTATAAGTACAGTGGTGGCAATACCATCGGCAATGTGGCGTGGTATATTGGCAACAGCTCTGTGATACATACAGTCAAAGAAAAGACCCCTAACGAATTGGGTATCTATGATATGAGCGGCAACGTGTGGGAATGGTGCCGCGATTGGAGAGGGAACTACAGTTCTGCTTCGCAGACCAATCCTACTGGCCCTGCCAGCGGGAGCTTGCGTGTAGTTCGCGGCGGCAATGTCACCACCCCTGCGTCGAATTGTCGTGTTTCTTACCGTACGAATGCAGACCCGACTGGCGGCGGGTACTTATACGGTGGTTTCCGTCTCGTAATGGATACCTTTTCGACCAATTTGGATGTCACCGTCAACGGGTACACCTTCAGGATGAAATATGTGGAAGGCGGCACTTTCAACATGGGCGCTCAATCGACCAGTTCGAGTGCATCAAACTTTGATTCGAATGCGGAACCCGATGAGAAACCCGTCCACAGTGTCACCCTCAGTAGTTTCTACATGGGAGAGACTGAGGTGACCCAGGGTCTATGGGATGCCGTGATGGGGCAGGGCAGTTCGTCGCATGGTGACTGGTCGGCGACTAGCGGATTAGGTGCCAATTATCCTGCCTACAATATCAGCTATAGCGATGTACAAACATTTGTAACCCAGTTGAACGCACTCACGGGTCGCAACTTCCGCATGCCCACAGAGGCAGAATGGGAGTATGCCGCCCGAGGAGGCAGCCAAAGCCAAGGCTATAAGTACAGTGGTGGCAATACCATCGGCAATGTGGCGTGGTATAGTAGTAACAGCAGTTCTGTGATACATACCGTCAAAGGAAAGACCCCCAACGAACTGGGAATTTACGACATGAGTGGCAACGTGTGGGAATGGTGCAGCGATTGGAGAGGAAACTACAGCGCTGGTTCGCAGACCAATCCTACAGGTCCTGACAGCGGGACTCAGCGTCGGGCCCGTGGCGGCTGCGCTGTCAACACCGCGGATAAGTGCCGCGTTTCAACTCGTTTCTATTCCAACCCATCAAACCGGACCGGCAGCATGGGCTTCCGTCTCGTTACGGATACCTTGGGTCAGGTGGCACTTCCTTCAGCCGTCTTGCCGACTGTCACCACTTCGTCGGTTTCGAATAATGAAGACGGCAATAATGCCACATGTGGTGGCAATGTAACCTTCACGGGCGGCGCCGAAGTGACTGCCAAGGGAGTCTGCTGGAGCCTCTCCCCGAATCCTACCATCAGCGACAGCCATACCACGAACGGTACTGGTGCGGGATCCTTCACCAGCACGCTCACAGGCCTTACGGACGGCACCACCTATTATGTCCGAGCCTACGCAACCAACAGCGCCGGCACGGCTTATGGATCCCAGGTGTGTTTCTCGACACCAGTAGCCATCACAGTTGGCGGATACACCTTCAAAATGAAGTATGTGGAAGGCGGCACCTTCAACATGGGCGCCCAGTCTGCCAATTCGAGTGGAGTCAATTATGATGAGGATGCCGCCGGTCGCGAGTCTCCCGTCCACAGTGTCACTCTCAGCAGTTTCTATATGGGCGAGACGGAGGTGACCCAGGGCCTTTGGAATGCCGTGATGGGGTCTGGCAGCTCGTCGCATGGCACCTGGTCGGAAACCTATGGCTTGGGCGCCAACTATCCCGCTTACTGTATCAGCTACAACGACGTGCGAACCTTTGTCACCCAGCTCAGCACGCTCACTGGTCGTAACTTCCGAATGCCCACAGAGGCAGAATGGGAGTATGCCTCCCGCGGCGGAAACCAGAGCCAAGGCTATAAGTACAGCGGCAGCAACACCATCGACAATGTGGCGTGGTATAACGGCAACAGCGGCAGCAAGACCCATCCCGTCAAAGGAAAGAGTTCCAACGAACTGGGACTCTACGACATGAGCGGCAACGTGTGGGAATGGTGCAGCGATTGGTACGGAAACTATAGTTCTGGTTCGCAGACCGATCCTACGGGTCCTTCCAGCGGAGGCCTACGCGTAGTCCGTGGCGGACAATTTACCAACGCTGCGGAGGACTGCCGTGTCTCATACCGTATTCCAGCAAGCTCGGGCTCCAGAACCCAAGGCGACGGCTTCCGTCTCGTCATGGACACCTTGGGCCAGGTGAGACCTCCTGTCATCTCCGCTCCGACTGTCACCACTTCGTCGGTTTCGGACATCACAAGTCACAATGCCTCATGTGGTGGCAATGTCACCTTCTCGGGCGGCGCCGAAGTGACCGCCAAGGGTGTTTGCTGGAGTCTCGCTCCGAATCCTACTATCAGCGACAACCGTACCACGAGCGGTAACGGTGAGGGCTCCTTTACCAGCACGCTCATCCACCTTGCGGGCGGAACCACCTATTATGTACGAGCCTATGCGACCAATAGCGTCGGAACGGCCTACGGAGCCCAGGTTAGTTTCACGACACCATCACCTGCAACCAATCTTGACATTACTGTTAATGGCTATACTTTCCGAATGAAATTTGTGGCGGGTGGAACCTTCAACATGGGCGCCCAATCTACCAGTTCGAGTGGCGCCAATTACGATGCGGACGCTTACAACGATGAGAATCCTGTCCATAGTGTCGCCCTCAGCGGTTTCTACATTGGGGAGACGGAGGTCACCCAGGGCCTTTGGGATGCCGTGATGGGTTCAAGCAGTTCGTCACATGACGAATGGTCGGCAACCTATGGTTTGGGTGCCAACTACCCCGCCTACAATATTAGCTACTACGATATGCAGACCTTTATCACCCAGTTGAACGCCCTCACGGGTCGCAATTTCCGCATGCCCACTGAGGCAGAGTGGGAGTATGCCGCCCGAGGCGGAAACCAAAGTCAAGGCTATAAGTACAGCGGCAGCAACACCGTCGGTGACGTGGCATGGATTAGCAGCAACAGCAACGGCATGACCCATCCCGTAAAGGAAAAGTCTCCCAACGAGCTGGGTATCTATGATATGAGTGGAAATGTATGGGAATTTTGCCGCGATTGGAAGGGCTGGTACAGCAGCGATTTTCAGGTCAATCCAACGGGTCTGGACAGCGGATCCAACCGCGTCCGTCGTGGCGGTGCATGGAACTCCTCTAATGTGAATGAAAATCGAGTGTCGCGGCGTGACGGTGTGGTCCCATACTTCAGAGGCAATTACATTGGCGCCCGTCTCGTCCTTACAGAGTAGAATGGTACCGGTACTACCCTAATTCTATTTGCATGATGAGCGGCAGGAGGTACTGCCTGAAAAGGAATTGGCGAAAATCAAATAAAGTAAAATAATACCTCTTGTTGGCACTGCCAAAAAACAATCCAACAAAGGCGTGGTCGAACAGAAGACCATGCCTTTGTTGTTAAGTGAGGGAATGGAATTTTTTATCATTCATCCAGTTCCATTTGAAAAGTGGATTCTTTTTGGACGATTTCCAACGCTGGGCTTACATACACCAAAAACAGAATGGACACAAAAATAATGGAATGTAATTTACGTACATATCAAATTTATTTTGTATATTTGCACAATGATTTTCAATTAAATCCACAAATAACCCCCGCCGTCTATGAAACTGAACAAAAAAGGATTTGCTCCAATGAGTCTGTTGCTCGCTTTTGTGGCTTTGGCTGTAAGCGTCATACTTACTCTTCCCCGAAACAACAACTATGCCGACATTCCTATGATGAAGGCCACAAAAACCACTCTTTCCGACTATGAGAGGGTGAAGTTGCAAGCTGGTCAGGAATTTCGTATCATTGGTGTTGATAAGTCTTATTCCAAAAGGGACAAAAAAACGCAGCTTATGCTTCTTGTTCAAACCGACAAGGGGGAGCGTGACTTGTTCAATCCCGACCTTATTTCCGATGAGGAATTGCAGTCTATCCTGCCTTCGCTCAAGAGGAGTGAATTTTCCAACTCTCCCGCGATTTTCTGTCGCAAGACCATCAGTCGCAAGGCGATAGACGCCATTCCGTTGGGCATCTCTCTTGAAGAAATGGACGCTATTCTCGTGCCCACCGACAGAGTGGTTACGGAAGATGGTGTCCAAAAGGCTATCTATTTCCGAATGGAAGTTTTCGACAAGGCAAGTGGCAAATTCTACAGACCTACCATGAAATTCAAGGATGGCGCTTATTGTGGCTGCGATCTTGAGACCTATCGAAAGACCCACCTCAACGCTTGGCTCTTGAAGTTCCTCCCTGGCACTCAGTGGGTTTATGATCACAATCTTTTCAATCTCGAATTTCAGAAGAAGGCCTTCGGCAAACTTAAGGTCGAGAGCGACGATGAGGGAAAAGTGGTGATTGACGCAAGTAGCGGTTTCTTCGCCAAGTTGTTGGCTCTTGTGATATTGCTAGTGCTGGTCGTTGTAATATTCGGCTACTATGTGCTCATCCCGCTGCTTCCGGCTTATATGTTCTACGGCCTGCTTACTTTCCCGCCTTTGTTCAAACTTTTTAACCGAACGCTGACTAACATTATCGTAATAGTGCTTGTCGTGCTTTGCTATTATTATTGTTGGCTTACTTTCATGCCCTATATGTCGTTCTTCCTAATGCCTTGCATCATGGTTCCCGCCGCCATGTATGGCATAGGCTTCCTCATGAGCGACGATATCTGTCGTAAGTGCAAATATATGAATACCAAAGTGCTGGATCATAGCGAAGTGATAGGCGAACGTATCACGTCGAGAAAAGAGAGCGGAAACAGACGAAAGATTGGCAGCCGTCAGGTGGGAACGCGTCACACTTGGAAGGAAACAAAGGAAATCACAACCGACAGGAATACCAACCAGGTTGTGGGAGAGCATACTACCAAGAGTGACCACAGATATTTCAAAGATTATGAGGATACCTACGAGACCGACAGATACAATTGCGTATATCTCGTAAAAACGGTCAAGGATTATTATCGGTGTGAGGAGTGTGGCAACATTACCTCTTGGATTCACGACGAGTGGGAACTTCAGTCGAAGGACTTCGTTGGTACTACAACCTCCACCCAATCGCGCTCGGAGGAGTATTAGTGATTTCTCAAAACTGAAGAATGGAACTATAAACCGATGGCTACGAAACTGAATATTAATGCTATCTGCGATCGTGGATGTGTTCGCGTGAAAAACGAAGATATTGTTACCATTGGCGGAGTAATGCTTCGCGACGAAAAACTTTCAACTGATGTTGAGTTTGGTGGCGATGCGGCTTTTTATCTCCTTATCGCTGACGGTATGGGTGGTCACGAGAAAGGCGAAGTCGCTAGTTCAATGACGTTGGAACATCTGCGTGATTGTTTTTCCAAGAATGACATCAGCGCGGAAGATTTTGTTGAAGGCATAACCCGTTCGGTTCGTTCTATCAGTTCTAAAATCAACGCTGTGGCTAAGGATGAAGGCCAGTTTCGTATGATGGGATGCACGCTTACGGGGGTAGTCTGGCTTGGTGGCAAGGTTTGGCTGATCAATGCAGGCGATAGCAGGACGTATCTTTTCCGTGACGGCATCATAGAACAACTCTCTGTTGATGATGAAGACGAAAACGGTTTTTTAACCAATTGTGTTGGAGGCGGAGTTTACACGACGCTCGCCGTTGCTGAAATAACCGATCGCTTGCAAGATGGTGACATCATACTTATTTGTTCTGACGGATTGAGTGATGTCGCAAATGGCGATTATCTTGAGTATTACTTGATGAATTCTGAAACTCCCGCAGAAGATTTGGCCAACTGGGCGATGAAAAATGGTTCAAGGGACAATGTCAGTGTTATTGCAGCTGTTGTGGGTGGCACTGGGTTTGCCCCTTGTCCCGATGAACCCGATGATGACGGTCGTTTCGACGCATGGGCTTGAAATTGAAAAGTTTAAAGGTAAAAGAATTTAACCCTTAAATAGTGATTAGTGACTAGTGATTAGGAAAGTACCCTTCACAATCTCCCAATCTCCCAATCTCCCAATCTTCAAATCAACAAATCAACAAATCAACAGTTCAACAACACAATGTATTCAATAAAACTGATATTTTCAAATACTTCCGACTCACTGACAGGCCAGAGCAAGTGGTGGGGCGCGCCCGACTTGCCCCAAGGGTCGCCGTATCCTGTTGTTCATTGTCGGGAAGATGGTGACGAATGGGACGAACCGCTTACGTTCCTCTGTCAAATTCGCTGTCAGGACATTGCGGCTCTTGATTCCGACGGACTGCTTCCGCACGAGGGAATGCTCTACTTTTTCGCCGCTGTGGATTACTTTCTGGGTTTGAACTGTCCGCTGCACACTCCGATGGGTGAATGGCCTTCCGAGAACGTGCGTGTGATGTATAGCCCATCGTGCGAGCACCTTGAACCGTACGAGATGTTTTGGGATGATAGTGGAGAATCGGTTTTCATGCCAGCCGAAAAACTGGATTTTGAACTTTGCGGAGCTTGCGACGAGGGGTTCAAACTCTTGGGAAGACCATATATAATTGATATTAATGAAGAATACGACGATGACTATGTCTCTTTGCTTCAGGTGGACGAGAACGACGATTGGAACCTTCGTTTCTATGATTGTGGCATGCTCTTTTTGCTCTTGCGCAAATCACAGTTGCTTGGACGAGACTGGCATCAGACTGTCGGATGTCTCTATTCATGCTGAAAATCATACTTGAAAATTCCATACAACGGATTTCAAATCAGCAATACATCATTCACAAATATGGATAATTTGAAGAAACTTGGAAAGATTTTTTCCCAAATGGTTGAAAACAGCGACAGCTACAATGCCTTTTGGAAGAACATCCCGTTGGGACATGAGGCTTTCGCCTTGATGAAGGATGAACTTCCGTTGCGTGTCAAGGGGGAATTGACTCCTTATACGCGTATCGTTCTGCTTGGCAAGATGATGGACTGTATGCCTGAAAGGAATTGCGCTCGTTTTTTCAAGGAAGTGATGGAGTATCAGCGGGAATTGTTCTCGCTTATCAGTGACGAGGATCTTGCTGAAGATATGGATATTGACGGATATAAAGGCGCCCCTGAAACTTTCGAGAGGTGCTATTCTGCTGAAATCCACGAGAAAAAGATCAAGAAAACGCTGGATTATCTCAATCCTGAAATTTCTATGGAGGAATGGTGCAGAATGTATGGCGTTTCGCTCAAGTTCGATCCTGTCGAGAGGTCAGAAGCTTGGGAACGCTGCATCTATGAGGTGGAATTGGAATGCGACCGTGTGCTTAAGAATGAACCTAAAGGAATGGGTTTCTGTTTTTCTTACTGGAGCACCAAGAAGGCTGTGCTCGCCAAACATGGCATCCAGTGGCGCAGTCCTTCGACAATGAATCCTCGTGTAATGTTTGACTAAAAGTGACTTCAACTATGGATGAGAAAATTTTTAAGGGTCAGCGGCTTGAGAACAAGGATTTTTCGGGGAAAATCCTTGACGGATATGATTTTTCCGAAACGGAACTTGTGTCGTGTAATTTCGACAAGGCCGACATCAGGTCTTCTTCCTTTAAGAAGGCTACCGTTTCTGGATGCCGTTTTCGCGGCGCTAAGTTGAGTTGGACGGATTTCAGGTATGCTACCATCGAAAACGGAACCTTCGAGGATGCGGCTATCGAAAACTGTGACTTTTACCGTACTTTCTTCGATGGAATCATTCTCTTCAACCATTCCCAAGTCCGAAACTGCAGCCTCAACAAGACTTATTTCGGCGATTCGGCATTCATAAAACGTGAGAATATTGTTGATGGGCGACTTATTCAACAAGACTTGAAGGCTTGGCGTATCTTCTTGGTTGAGTGGCACAACCATTGCCTTTGTGAGCGTACCAACGACTCCAATACGCAGTCGGCATGGAGCCCCGACGAGGCTTTGAGTCACAGATGGGGCGAAGCGGAGGAAATCTATAAGAATTTCAACGCGTTGTGGACTGGTCGCGGCTTTATTTCCGACGGCAACTGGGCCTATGTCAAGGGTCGAAAAATGGAATGTAGGCGTATGATTGCCGAATTGTTCGACGATAGTGTGCCGTTTAAGCGAAAGATGAAGAATGTGTGGCATATCTTCACCAATTCAATGTCCGATTTGCTCTTCGGCTATGGCGAGAGTATGACGAAAATGGTTGTTACTTACGTCGTTACCGTATTTCTTTTCGCTTGGCTGTTCTGCTCTAATGTTTCATTGCTGGAGTATGGCGAAGCGCTTGCCGTCAGCCTCAAGAATATGGCGGGAATGGACTCGGAGGTGATTTGCAACGTCTCTCCCTTTGTGGATATGCTGAATGTGGTCCAAACGACCATCGGCATCATCCTGACGGGTATTTTCGGCTTTATCCTCGGCAATAAGATAAGGAATCAGTGATTGGAGATCGTTGAATCGCTGATTTGGGGATTGGAAGATTAGAAAATTAGGAGTTTGTAAGGTTCAACTATTTGATCCTTAATGCTTAATGCTTAATACTTAATACTCAACACTTAGCTATTCTTTCTCCACGGCATCGAGGGCAGTTCTACCTGACGGAAGGCACTGAGGAATCCGCCGTGCAGTTCTTCTTTTCCGTAAATCTCTGCGATAAGGTCTTTATACTTGGTTGTCAGCGGTCCGCGCTTGATTTTCAGCGTGGGAGAGAGCAGTCCGTTCGCTGTGGTCCACTCTTCGGTCACTACGCGGAATGCTTTGATTTGTTCGTGCGCCGCGAAATTCTTGTTCAGCTCTTCTATCACTTTCTTGAATTTCTCAACCGTCTGCGGCAGGGCGAGCAACTGTGCGTTGTCGCGATAGTGCAGGTGGTATTTCAAAGCCCAGTAGTGCAGCGTGTTGAAGTTCGGCGAGATGATGGCTGCGGCATATTTCTCGTTGGCGCCAACAACCATGACTTGGTCGATGTATTCCGACTCTCGCAACTTGTTCTCAATGATTTGCGGAGCGACATATTTCCCGGCGGAGAGCTTGAAAATGTCTTTCTTGCGGTCGGTAATCTTGAGATATCTGCCGCCTACGAAAACGCCGACATCGCCCGTGTGGAGCCAGCCTTCGGAGTCGATGACTTGGGCTGTATATTCGGGATCTTTGTAGTATCCGAGCATTACGTGCGGACCTTTGGTGAGTATTTCGCCGTCTTCGGCAAATTTCACCTCAACGCCTTTCAATACTGGACCTACGGTTCCCAAACGGACATATCCGTCGTGGGGGTTGTTGACGGCAATGACAGGGGAGGTCTCCGAAAGTCCGTAGCCCTCGTAGATGTTGATGCCTGCCGCCGAGAAAAGACGTATCATGCGCTCTTGGATGCCGCTGCTGCCACTAATGACAGTCAGTCGGTTGCCTCCGAAGCGTTCCCGCCAATGACGGTAAACCAATCTGTCGTAGAAAAGTTGCTTGAGTTGGAACCAGATAGAGACACGTTTGATGAGTGTGTAGTCGTATCGTGCGCCATGCTTGAATGCACGGAAATAGATTTTCTTTTTGATGCCCTTGAGGTCCTTGCCGGCGGCATAGAGCTTGTCGTAGAACATTTCCAGCACACGCGGTACGGCACAGAATCCGTGGGCGTGTATCTCGGCGAGGTTTTGGGCGATGGTGCCCATGCTTTCGGCATAGTAAATGCTGATTCCGAGATATTGGAAGTGGTAGTTCATGCTACGCTCGTACATGTGGTTGAGCGGCAGAAAACTGAGCACCCTGCAGTTCGAGTCCATGATGTCCACCTTGGCGTGGGCGAGGAAATTGCTGCAGAGGTTGCGGTGTGAGAGCATTACGCCTTTGGGGTCGCCCGTGGTCCCTGAGGTGTAGATGAGCGTCACCCAGTCGTCTGGTTTGATGTTGGCTTTGCGCTCCTCAATGATGGGCAAGTTGTGCTCTCGCGTGGCGATTCCAGATCGGAGAATCTCAAGCACAGAACGCTGTCCTTCGATTGGGGCGAGGGTGAAAATTTGAGGAGGATTCTCCATCTTCTGCAAGGCGGGGGTGATGCGGCGCAGCAAGAGGTTGCTGCTCACAAAAATAGCCTTGGCCTCGCTGTGGGTGAAGATATGCAAGTAATTGTCGGTGGAAAGTGTCGGATATACAGGCACATGGATGATGCCCGACATGGCAAGTGCCATATCCACAAAATTCCACTCAGGGCAGTTGTTCGACAGGGTGATGATTTTGTCGCCAGGTATCCAGCCCATATCTACAAAGCCATAGGCGAGGTAATGTGCGTATTTGTAATAATCCTGGGAACTGTATTTTACCCATTCTTTATCTACTTTGCCAGCCAAGATGTCCTCCTTGGGGAAATTGTTCACAAGGTGGTCGAGTAGGTCGAATGTGCGTGTAATCTCTATGGTCATAATTGTGTACTAGTGATTAGTTACTAGTGATTGGGGTTGATTTTACAAAAATTATTTTGGATAAAATCGTAGAGCGATTTGGAAATGGCGATGTTGTCTTTCTTTGGATAGCGTATTTTGGTGAAGATTTCCGCCAGGTTGCGGGTCCCGTTCTGGCGTACCATTTCTTGGTTGAACGGAAACTCCTCGCGAACTTGATGTATGCGGTCAATGTCATCGTCGCTGTAGTCGTGGTAGGTCTCATTGTGGACAATTCCCTCAAGCTCCAACCGTTCACTTAACGCAGGCTGTTCGTCGGGATAGCCCATGGCAATGGAAATCACGGGAACTACGCCTTGGGGTATGTTCAGCAGTTTTGCGATGGCTTCGGTATTGTATAGAACAGTTCCCAGATAGCAGATTCCCAACCCTTTCGATTCGGCGGCAATGCAGATGTTTTGGGCGCAGAGTGAGGCATCGACGGTGCCGCTCAGCAGCCACAAAAGGTTGTCGTAAGGCTCGTCGCAGCCACGCATACGGCACCAATGGTGGTATCGGTTGATGTCCACGCATACGGTAAGATGCAAAGGCGCCGAGGCTCCTTGCCCAAAGTGCAAATCGGATAGCTTTTTGCGTAGCTTGGGCTCTTGTGTGACAATAATGCTGTATATTTGCATGTTTCCTGTGTTCGACGCGCGAAGGCCACAGGTGAGAATTTCGTCAAGTAATGCGGGTTCTATGGCACGGTCTTGAAATCGGCGTATTGAGCGATGGTTGTTAATTTGTTTAATCGTATCCATAGTTTTTTTGTATTTTTGCAATCTGCAAAGTTACGAAAAATAATTGAAAACGAAGCAAAGAACCTAAAATCTTTCAAATTAATGACTGGCAATGGCTTTCCAAAAATTGAGTGCTTTTCTTTCCAGACATTTTCCACTCGTGAGTGGAAAATCTGTTCTGCTGACAGGACGTTATGCGGAAGTCAATATTTTGCCATTGCAATTTTCTGAATATTATGATTTTATATCATTAAAATCGCCAAACATATCAAAAAATGGCATTTTGGTGAAGAACTAAAGAGGAGTAAACGATGGAGAACAATTTGTCTCATAATATACTGGATTTCAAAACACTGACAGACAGCATAAGACAACTGCACAGTGAAGCACAATCGCGGGCATTAAATGCAGTCAATAAGATGGCTACGTTGCGAAACTGGTTGATTGGATATCGTCCGACACTGTCGGACGAATTTCAGACATCACCCAATGAGCTGGTGGGAAAACTTTTTTCATACTTGCTGCAACTGACTGATAAGAAAGTGCTTGAGGTTTTTTTTGATTAAGCAAAATATTGAGGAGAAATAACCACCGAAAATCTTACTTGAAAAAACGCTATTTTTGCAAAAATAAAACGACCCAAAGCAACATAATGCCCCCCACGCTCAATATAGATAAATCCAATTGGAAGAAATGTTATAATTACCTATAGGTCAAAATAATCAACTGAACAAAAACATTTTTTGAAAGGCATTCTTGAAAATGAGCAACGAATGAGATGAATTTGTGGAAAAGTAAACTTAAATAAAAGATACACAATTGGAGGGGAAATACTATTTTTGTTTCCATAAAATAGAAATGCGAATAATAAGATAAAAATGACTGACTACGAGAAGAAAACCGATTTCATTGTGGCGCAATTGCTCACAAACGCCGGCCTCGATTTTACAATGAATGGCAGCCAGATTGAGGAAATCAACGAAGCCCTCAAGACCTCCTCGAAACGCGGAACGGGCAAAACAGGATTTCCTGAATTTGTCGCTCAATCTGGCGAGTTTATCATCGTCATCGAGGATAAGGCCGACCAGACGAAGCAGGCAAAATACATGAACGAAAGAGAGGACACGCTTCTGATGGACACATCGAGCGTGACCAACTACGCTGAAAACGGTGCCTTGCATTATGCCCTGAATATCATCGAAAAGACGCATTTCAAAAAAGTGTTTGCCTTTGGCTGTTCGGGGACGCAGGATGAAAGAATCATCATCCGTCCGATTTTCGTGAGCGAAAACGGCTATCAGATTCTCAAAAAAGTCAAGAGTTTTGAGAACTTTACGGCTGAAAAAATCACCAATTATTATCGCACCGAGGTCTTGGGCAGCAAGACTGTGGAACAGGCGGAATTGGAAGTGATTCTGAAACGTGCCGGACAATTGCATGAGGATTTGCGCAATTACGGACAGTTGGGCGATTCGGAAAAGCCTTTGGTGGTCTCTGCCATCTTGCTTGCCTTGCAGGAACAGCATTTTGATACGGAACAACTGACCGCTTCGCAGGAAACTGGAGAAACCGACGGCGACAAGATTTTTGATGCCCTTTCAAAACACATGGACAGCGTTCACGTTCAGCCGCAAGTGAAAAAGGAAAAGGTTCTCGACCAGTTCCGACTGATAAAAAATCGTCCGCATTTGTCGGAGTTCAGTCCCAAATTAGGCAAGTCGCCATTGCGTTATTTTGCTGAATATCTTTATTCTAATATCCTCACCGCCATTTGCAACAATTCGCCTGAAGATGTCTTGGGACGTTTCTATGGCGAGTTTATCCGTTACAGCGGCGGCGACGGACAGACATTGGGCGTTGTGCTGACACCGAAACACATTACGGAGCTTTTTGTCGATTTGGCCGATTTGAAACCGACCGACAATGTGTTTGACCCATGTTGCGGCACGGGCGGTTTCCTAATTTCGGCCATGCACCGGATGCTGAAAAATGCGAGCCGTACCGAACAGCGTACCGTGAAGAAAGAGCGTTTGCATGGCATAGAGTTACGCGACGATATGTTTTCGATTGCCACAACCAACATGATTTTGCGCGGCGATGGAAAAAGCAATCTGATTTGTGCCGATTTTCTGAAACAGCCAGCCGAGGAATTGCGAAAGAAAAACTTTACCGTCGGTTTCATGAATCCGCCTTATTCGCAAGGCAAAAGCAAGACGACAGCCGAACTTGCTGAATTGAAATTCATCTGCCATTTGCTTGATTCGTTGGCTGATGGCGCGCGTTGCGTGGTGATTGTGCCACAAAGCACTATGGTAGGCAAAACCAAGGAAGACAAAATCGACAAACGCTATATTCTGGAAAACCATACTTTGGAAGGCGTGATTACCTTGAATCCTCAGACTTTCTACGGCGTTGGCACAAATCCCGTGATTGCCGTTTTCACCGCACACCGTCCGCACCCAAAAAACAAGTACAGCAAGTTCATAAACTTTAAGGACGACGGCTTTGTGGTGTTTCCGCATTTGGGGCTGCTGCCGACCGAGCAAGCCAAGGAACGCAAGAAACTCTTATTGGACTGTTGGCTGATGGGCAGGCATACCACCAACGACTTCATGGTGACTTCCACCGTTGAAGCTGATGATGAATGGCTACATTCATTCTATTATTTCAACGAGGACATTCCGACCGAGGCTGATTTTGAAAAGACAATGGCCGACTACCTCACTTTTGAGTTTAACATGATTGCCCACGGACGCGGGTATTTGTTTGATAATTCAGAAAAAAGGGAACGAATTGGTGAATTGCCGAAAGTTGAATCGTTGGATAACAAGGAATGGAAAACTTTCTGTATTGAAGATGTCTTTTCGGTAAATTCAGGTGTCCGTTTGACTAAGGATAATCAGAAAAATGGAAATCGTCCGTTTATTGGCTCAACAGATTCTAATAATGGGATTACTGAATTTGTTTCAAATACAAATGAATCATTGGATAGAAATGTTTTGGGCGTAAATTACAATGGAAGTGTCGTCGAAAACTTTTATCATCCGTATGAAGCTGTTTTTTCTGATGATGTAAAACGCTTGCATTTGAAAAATTTTGCTGATAACAAGTTTGTTTACCTTTTTATAAAGTCAGCAATTCTTCAGCAAAAAGTGAAATATCAATATGGCTATAAGTTTAACGGAGAACGCATGAAGCGTCAAAGCATCATGCTCCCCATAAATTCTGAAGGCGAGCCAGACTATGTTTTCATGGAAAACTATATGAAGCGCAAGGAAATGGAGATGCTGAAAAGGTATGTGGAAAGAATTGGGGAATAATTTAAAACATTAGTGAAACGACTATAGGTAAAACAAGAAAATCAACCGCACTCGATTTCTCAACAAGTCGCTGATGCAGCAGTTGCTGACGGGGAGAGTGAGGGTGAAAAAAAAGATAATAAAGATAAAGTATAACTTAACGATTTAATTATGGCAAAAAAAATTTTATTATTCAACCACAAAGGTGGGGTCAGTAAAACAACTTCAACTTACAATATTGGCTGGAAACTGGCTGAAATGGGGAAAAGAGTTTTACTAGTTGATGCCGACCCTCAATGTAATTTGACATCATTCTTTTTAGGAACAGATTTTGACAGATTTTATGATGAACCGGATACGCAAAACCAAAATATAAAAAATGGTGTTGATCCAGCATTTCAAGGAAGTCCGAATCCGATTAAAGCTGTAGATTGCAAGAATCATTCTCGTAATTCAAATTTATACTTGCTGGCAGGCCATATGAATTTATCCGAATTGGAAGCTCAACTCACATTTGCCTTAACAGCATCTATGTCTCTGTCAAGTTTACAGAATCTACCAGGTTCATTCAATGAATTGATAGAAAAAACCATCCAAAAATATGAAATTGACTATGTGTTTATTGATGTCAATCCGGGATTAGGTTCTATCAATCAAGTTATGTTTTTAATCAGTGACGGATTTATTATTCCAACAAATCCAGATTTGTTTTGTAAAATGGCATTAAACAGTTTGAGTTACATTCTTCCTTCTTGGGCAAAATGGAAAAATAATAACATTAGTAATTTTACAAATGCTGCATATTCTTTTCCTGCTCATTTACCACAATTTATTGGAACAATAATTCAAAGATTTAATATTAGGAATGGCAAAGCAGCAGGTCCATATAAAGATAATATTCATGAAATCAAAGAAATTACTAAAAATAAGTTAGTCCCAGAAATTCAAAAATACAATATGACTTTTGATGTTGAAAAATACACAAATGACTATTGCCTAGCAGAAATAAAAGATTTCGCATCACTGGGACAAACTAGTCAACAATTAAGTATTCCAGTTGTTGCTTTAACTGAAGCTGATATACCGAATTCTGGAGTAATAAAAGAAAATTTAATGTCTACTCTTTCTGATTTCCAAAATGCCTTTATCAATATATGTAATACGATAATTCTCCTATATGAGTAATGCTTTTAATATTTTTTGTTGTAACATCAACGATGTAAAATTAGTAGATACTTTTTATATTGCTACATTAAACACAAATCCTTTACTACAAGATAGTTTGAGTGACATATTAAGGATGGAAATAATAACCGTTATAAGTGCAATGGATAATTATTTTCATAAATTAGTAAAAGATGGAATAGTTGAAGCTTACTTTCAAAGAAGAACACGAACTAAAAAATGGAACAATGCTACAATGAATTTAGAAAATGTTGTCAATTTTGTAGATATTGAAAATAAAAGAGCAACTGCTACAATAAATCAGATTGAATACGAAACAGAAATATCAGAGTTTCTTTATACATATTTTAGTGGAATTTTTAAATCACTATCATTTCAACAACAAGACAAAATAGCAGATGCATTAAGTTATATATGGACTAACACTCATAAAATCCAAGATATTGTTAGTGAAATAAATAATAATGGATATTCAATAACAAATTCTGATTTTGATACAAAATTGAAACTTGTAATAGATCAAAGAAACAGAATTGCTCATGAAGCTGATTGGGATTCAATAAATCAAAAGAGGTATCCAATAAGTCATCAAGATGTTGTTGATACAACTATTTTTATTTATGAATTTGTTCGAGCAGTAGATGGTATTGATAGGACAATGTTAATTCCGTAATTTTTTTGAAATGAAGACCTCCATCCTCTTTTACAACGACCACGAAGTGCGTGCCATTGGGGACGAGGAAAATTATAGTATCATAATCAATTGTACCATGTCCATTTTAAATTGACTACACAGAGAATTCTCTCCAATCTCTAAAACATTGGAAAGAATCAGATTAAAATAAAAACGATAAATATGTCCAAACTTTCCGAACTGAAACCCGTAGAGCAACAAGTGACGCAATGGCTCAACTGCGCATGCCCGAGGAAATGAATAAATCATTATTTTTGCGAAGCAGACTATTGTACATTATAAATTGTTAATTGAGATGAAAACCTCCATCCGTTTTTACAACGACCGCGAAGTGCGGGCTGTCTGGGACGAGGAAAAGAGCCAGTGGTTCTTCTCGGTGCTCGATATTGCTGGCTACAAGCGCGTCATCCGTTTGAACAAGAAAATCCAAATGTTAAGAAAAGATGTTCTCCTTAAAAACAAACAGTATTTTGAAGCGTTGCAAAGTGTGTTTGGATACTTAGGATAATTATAATTTACAGTTTTTTAATCAAATACCTTGCCTCGTTTTTATTCTAACCAAATGAAATGCTCGATTTCAATCCTTCCTTTAAGATGTTTTTTTCAATGCGATAGATGCGGTGAAATCTCCATTAACACCGCAGGGAATCGACCACCGAGATAGATTCACCGTCAACCATCTCGGCGGAATAACATCTAAAAAAAAGCGTACTTTGCAAGATGTATTTATTGAAAATGGAAGAAAACAATCCAGTCAGCCAAATTGTCGCACCAGTGATGCGACAATTGTCGTAGTCTCATTTCCTATTGCCATAGAAGCTTGGATAACTACCAAAAGTAAAGGATTATTTGTGGGGATTAAATGCATTGGTTATGAAATAAAAGTTTTTTAGTATTTTTGCAAAAAAATAAGATATGAAATTAAAATTGAACGAAATAAGTCTATCTGGTTATAAATCCATTGATGGTGAACAAAAAATACCTATCAATGATGATGTTACGGTATTGATAGGAGCCAATGGCGTTGGGAAAAGTAATATCATTTCCTTTTTTCACATGCTTGGATTTGCCATAACGGGTTCTCTTCAGAGATATGTAGCAGAACATGGGTTTGCTAATTCGTTTTTACACTATGGATCAAAACAAACTCAATCGATGTTTGCGAAGTTGACTTTCTCGGATAAACAGAGTAAGGATGAGTATTCTTTCCGTTTAACACATGCTGCTGGAGATATTCTCATTTACACAGAAGAAACTTTGAGTATTTTGAATAGAGAAAAGTTCAAAGATCCGTTTGTTATTACTATGGATGTTGGAAGAAAGGAATCCCAATTGATTGAGCAATCAATGGTGGGAAAACCTTACAAAAACATGGTTCAATTTGTCCTTTCTTTATTAAAAGGATGTCAGTATTTTCAATTCCATGATACGAGTAGTAAATCGGAAATAAAACAACATACCAATATTGCGAATAATAGGATGTTACGTTCTGACGCAGGAAATCTTGCCGCTTTTTTATATGGTATCAAGACAAAAAAAGGTGGTGAACCATATTATGCTCGAATAATCCGTTATATACAACAAGTTTTCCCCCAGTTTGATGATTTTGTCATGTTGCCTTCGATACAAAATGAATATTTTATAGATTTGGATTGGAGAGAAAAAGGAAATAATAATATTTTTGGAGCACATCAGATATCCGATGGCACATTGCGTTTTATGGCGTTGGCGACATTGCTTCTTCAACCAGAAGACACAATGCCTCCCATCATTGTTTTGGATGAACCGGAATTAGGACTTCACCCTACTGCAATAGATATTTTGGCTGGAATGATAAAAAAAGCCAGCAATACTGCTCAAATTATTGTTGCCACCCAGTCTCCTCGATTGATTGATGAGTTTTCGGCCGATAAAATTGTTGTTGTCGAACGTAACAATCGAGAAAAAACCTCCACTTTCAAAAAATTGGATGAAATGGGATTACAAGATTGGCTAAAAGACTATACTACGAGCGAATTGTGGGATAAGAATGTGATAGGAGGTCGTCCATGAAACGTTTGCACATCATAGCAGAAGGCCAGACTGAAGAAGCCTTCGTCAAGAAGACCCTAACGGAATTTTTAGGCGATTATAATATCTCTACTGACGTACGTTGTGTCCTCACTAGCAAGGACAAACACCGTCAAGACATTAAGTACCGTGGCGGCATGATAAATTATGCCAAAGCAAAAAATGATATTATCCAATGGTTAAAAGAAGAACAGAATAACAATGATGTTCGTTTTTCTTCCATGTTTGATTTATATGCACTACCCAATGATTTTCCAGGTTTTTGTATCGCAAAAAAACAAGTTGATCCCTATACAAAAGTAAAAATATTGGAACAAGCTTTTGCGGATGACATTAACGATTACCGTTTCATTCCATACATTCAGTTACATGAATTTGAGACATTATTATTTACTTATCCTCAAAAATTTGAAATAGAATATATTGGAAATCAAAAAGGAATAGATATATTAAAAAGTATTGTCGAAGAGAAAGGTAATCCTGAATTAATTAATGACGGAGTAGATACAGCTCCATCAAAAAGAATTATTAAAGTTTTCCCTGATTATGCGAACAACAAACCAGCCATTGGGTCTATGATTGCTCACGAAATTGGCATGGATTGTTTGAGTAAATCATGTAAGCATTTTGCTGAATGGGTTGAAAAACTAAAGTCAATTTAGTAATACCATCAGTAATTAGTATTTACAACAGGTGTATTCATCCCCCAGTTTTTACACCTTGGCATCCGTTTATTACAAGACTCAAGTTACTTCTTAATTGATATTCCTTGTCATCCTAAATTTGTAGGACAAGTTATGTCTCAAGTTGTGTCACAAGATATGTTACAAGTTAATTTGTTTGATATAGAGTTTGTTAAGAAATGTATGTTACAAGATGTGTCACAAGATAAGTCGTTGGATATTGAACTATTGGCAAAAACATATATATCATTAAGTACTCCAAAATCTCTAAAGGAATTATTGCAACTATTCCGGCAAAGCAATCGAGGAGGATATAAACGGATGTACATTGATACCTTGATAGAATATGGATTGGTGAAAATGACAGTTCGGGAAAAACCTAACAGCAGGAATCAAAAATATATACAAGTTATTGACAAACAAGACTAATAAGAACAAGGTCGAGCAATCTACAAGCGCGTCATCCGTTTGGACAAGAAAATCCAAATTATCATCGACGGCAACCGTGAGAACGTGGAGCAGGGCAAGGACGAAAGAGGCAAATTCTACAAAGTGTATTATCAACAGGAAATATAACTCGAATATCAACGTTACGATAAAAGGATAAATCAGAATGATTTGAAGTGTTGGAAAATTGTTTTACGCATTGGTCGTTAATTATCAAATATTAAAACTCTTAACTTAAAATAAATGAATATCATCATTGCTGGAGATGGCGAAGTGGGGTTTCACCTTGCTAAATCGTTGACGGAGCTGGATCATAGTATTACGGTGGTGGATCCTCATTCGGAATTGCTGCAGCGACTTGAGTCGGAAACCGACTTGCTGACTATTGCGGGGGATTCGACTTCGCCACAGGTGCTGAAAGATGCCGATGTGGCCAACTGCGACTTGTTTCTGTCGGTCTTGCACGACGAATCCATCAATTTGATTACTTGCATTCTTGCCAAGAAATTGAAGGCGAAACGCACGGTGGCGCGTATTACCAATGCAGAACTGCTGCAACCCAACCATCGCGACATGTTTCGAGATTTGGGCGTGGATGAGCTTGTGTGCCCGGAACGTATTGCCGCAAAGGAGATTACGAATCTGTTGAACCATACTGTTGCTACGGAGTTTTTCGATTTCTCGGGCGGACTGCTCACCATGTATCTGCTGCGCCTCGAAGATGGCTCTCCCGTGGTGGGTAAGAGCGTGGAGGATTTGACGCATGTCTATCGCACCATGCAGGCGCGAGTCGTCGCCGTGTTGCGTTCGGGCGAGACCTATATCCCGCATAGCGATTTCGTGTTCCATGCCGGCGACCTTGCCTATGTGATTAGCAAGCCTAATCAACTGGATGTCATCAAGGAGGTTACGGGAAAGCGCGAGGTGGCCATCAAGAACGTGATGATTGCCGGCGGTGGCCGCATAGGTCGATATGCCGCTTTGACGCTTCAGAAAGAAAAAAAGGTTACCTTGGTGGAGGAAAACCTGAAACGTTGCGAGGATTTGAGTACGGTGCTTTCCGGTACATTGGTGGTGCATGGCGACGCTACGGACATTGAGATGCTGAAGCAGGAGGGCTTGATGAATACTGACGCTTTTGTGTCGGTGACTAATTCGTCGGAAACAAATGTGCTCACTTGTTTGAACGCTAAAAAATTGGGTGTCCGTCGTACGATCGCTTTGGTCGAGAATACGGGATTTATCAATCTTTCCCAAGACATCGGCATTGATACCATCATCAACAAAAAGCTTATCACGGCATCTTATATCGCTCGTTTTATCGTCAAGGGCGACACCGTTTCGAGCAAGTGGCTCAGCGGTACCAATGCGGAATTGATTGAGTTTATAGTTGGAAAACGTGCGCCGGCTACGCGTTCGGTGTTGGCGGATATCAACCTTCCCGAAGGCGCTATGGTTGGCGGTATCATACGAGGCAGAGATACTATTCTTCCTGCCCGAGATACGCAACTCAAAGCCAACGACAAGGTTGTCGTTTTCGCTTTGCCTTCGGTAATGTCGCGCGTGGCAAGATTGTTTGAATAAGGGAAGATGTTGAAAGTGGGACACATAGCACAGATGGCACCGTTGAGACTGTATGCCCGCATTTTGGGCATTGTGTTTCTTGTGCTTGCTGGGGCGATGTTGCCTCCGCTTTTGGTTTCGTTGGTTTCGCTCGACGGAACTTGGCGCGCCATGTTCGCCTCGTTCTTGTTGTTCGTGTTGCTGGGCTACTTGCTTCGCAATGTTCTGGGGTCGCAGGCCGATTACGACGTGCAGGGGAGGAATAGTTTCTGGATTACTGCTATGGTGTGGATCGTGGTTCCGCTGGTCGCTTCGATTCCCTATCTTTTGACAGGCGTGGCGCGCGGTTTTACCGATGCCGCTTTTGAGTCGTTTAGCGGTTTTACCACCACGGGCTCTTCGGTAATATCTACTCCCGAGCAGCTTCCAGCAGGATTGCTATTGTGGCGCAGCATTACGCAATGGATTGGCGGACTGGGATTTATGCTTATTGTTGTAGTGGCGTTCCGCAAATTGAAAGTGGGGTCTCGCCATTTGTATGATGCTGAGTTTTCGGGTGCCATGCAGCCCAAGTTGCATCCTCGCCTGGCTGAAAGCGTGAATAGGATGTTGCGCGTGTATGTGCTGATGACAGCGCTGATGACGGTGTTGTTGTTGCTGAGCGGAAATGGATTGCTGAACTCTTTCTGCTTGTCGTTCAGTACTATATCTACGGGCGGATTTATGACGTCTTCCAATGGATTGACTTCGATGTCGGGAATGACTTTGTTTGTGGTTGCCTTTTTCATGCTGTTTTCGGGTATGAACATGGCGCTGCTGTACAATATCCTTACTTTTCGATGGCGCGCTGTACGGGGTGATGAGTTTAAGTATTATTTGCTCGTTTTTGGAATTTCCGTGGTAGTCGCTACCGTGGCGTTGGTGGCTGCCGGCAATGGCGCAGAGTCTTTCTGCTATTCGTTTTTCCATTTGGCGTCAACGGTTTCCACCTGCGGCTTTTTCATCAATCGTCCCGAACATTGGTCGTTCTTGGTCTCAGGCATCACGTTTGTATTGATGATTGTCGGCGCCTGTTCGGGATCGACTGGTAGCGGCTTGAAACTGAAACGTGTGATGATTGGTGTTCGCTATGTGCGGAATTATTTCTCCAAGATTATGCATCCCAATGCTGTGTTTTCGGTGGTTGTTGACGGCGAACGTATCCCTCTGGCATACATCAAAAAGGTTTTTGCGTTCATTTTCTTGTATCTGTGTTTCTTTGCGGGAGGCGCATTTTTGCTTACCTTGGGTGGAGAGAACATTCCCGATGCCGTCTGCTTTGCTGTTTCCAACATGGGCAACATCGGACCGTCTCCAATGATGAACAATTTGGGAATGACCATCGACTATGCGATGTTGTCCGATTTTTCAAAGTGGACACTGGTTGTGCTGATGTTGGCTGGTAGAATAGAGATTTTCGCTTTGTTGGCGCTTGTCTCGCCTTCGTATTATAGATTGAAACGGGAGTTGAATTTTAGGTAATTAATAATGCTATTTGTCGGAAATGTTGAATTGGAAAGCGATACTAAGGTTTTTGGGCGTTCCGCTGATTGCGGAAGGCTGTGCCATGTTGCTGAGCCTGATTCCGGCGTTGCATTTCTCTGATGGTACGGCACTTTCGGTGCTGGTTACGGGATGCTTTACGTTGTGTTGCGGAGCGCTGCTGGTGGTGCTTTTCGACAAATCCTCGGTCACCGACCGCCGTACGCCTTTCGTCATGGTTGTGCTGTTGTGGATTGTGCTGGCTCTTTTCGGGTCGATTCCTTTCTTGGTATTGGTCCCTGAATTGGGATTTGCAGACGCTTTTTTCGAGTCGATGTCGGGCCTTACTTCTACAGGTGCCACGATATTCCCGCAGGTAGAGTCGCTGCCGGCTTCGTTGCTGTTTTGGCGAAGCGTAATGCAGTGGGTCGGCGGTTTTGGAATCATTCTTTTGGTGCTTGCTATTACACCTTCTTTGGGTATCAATAAATATTCACTTTACACTGCTGAGGCCTCTGGGGCTGACAATACGGGAAAGACTGCCACCTCGATGGGCGCGACAATTCGACGCATGTTGTGGGTGTATCTGTTGCTGACAACCTTTTTCGTGGTGGCGTTTCTGCTGTCGGGAATGCAGTTTTGGGACGCCGTCAATCTTGTTTTTGCCAACATCTCGTCGGGTGGGTTCTCCATCTACAACGACAGCGCGGCGTCGCTGACTTCGGCGCAGCAGTATTTGTTGGCGTTGACGATGTTTTGCAGTGGCATCAACTTTGCACTTGTTTATTCTTTCTTCACGCTCAAGTGGAAACGTCTTAAAGGTAAGTTGGAACAGTTCTCCTTCTATCTGTTTTTGTGCGTGTCGGTTTCCTTGTTCTCGTCGTGTGTGTTGCATTTCCGTATGGGCGATTCGTGGTCGGAGGCGTTGCAGTGCGGCGTGCTGCAATCTATTAGTATGCTGACAACCACGGGGTCTTTGGCTGCCGACACTACTTTGTGGTGGACTCCTTTGGCGTTTCTTTTTGTGCTGCTCTCTCTCTGCGGCGGCATGGCGGGTTCTACCACGGGTGGCTTGAAAATAATGCGTGTGATGATTTTGATGCGCAATGTGCGCACCACGTTGAGCGACCGTCTGCATCCTCATGCGGTTAATCCTGTCCGCCTGAATGGCAAACCTGTCTCGGAGGATTTGGTAAAGAACGTGATGGTTACGACTTTTGTCTATTTTGCCGTTCTTTTCTTCAGCGTTATGGTGCTGATGCTCTGTGGAATAAATGCTACCGAGTCGATCGGCGCAACGGTGGGTTGCATTACTGGCTATGGTCCGGGATTGGGCTTGTCGGGTGGATTTGGCAGCTATATGGGTTTTACGGTTAGCGCCAAGTTTGTGTGCTCGTTTGTGATGCTGATGGGCCGTCTGGAGTGTCTTACGGTGCTGATTCTGTTTTCGCGCGCGTTTTGGAAGGATTTCGGCCTGAGATGAACTGATCGCAAAGGAAAAACTTCCATTGTGTTGGCAAAAACTCACAAATTGTCATCTCTGCACAATAAAAACAACGCATTGTCGTTACATTACAAAATTGATGATAAAAATGGATCAAGATATACACGAATCTGTTATCTCTTTAAAGAATGTTTCAGTCTGCCATGAGGATGGAGTGCTGCTCTCCCATGTCAATCTTTCGGTGCGTAGAGGCGAGTTTGTCTATCTCATCGGCAAGAGTGGCGCGGGAAAGACTTCGTTGTTGAGAATGCTTTATGGAGACGTTCCCGTGGATGATGGCGAGGCCTCGGTATGTGGCTTCGATCTGCAACATCTCAAACGTCGTGAGATTCCAAAGTTGCGTCGCAAGCTGGGTATCGTATTCCAAAACGCCCGTCTGCTTCCTGATCGCAATGTATATGACAATCTGTATTTTGTGTTGCGTGCTACGGGATGGAAACGCAAGGAAATCGACGCTCAAATAATGAAAACGCTTGAGCTGGTGGGAATGAAAGACAAGATGTCCGTATATCCGCACCGCCTTTCGGAAGGAGAACAGCAGCGTGTGGGTATTGCGCGTGCGCTTATCAACAATCCCGAACTTATTCTTGCTGACGAACCTACGGGAAATCTTGACCCCATCACCTCCTCCGAAATCATTGGCTTGTTGGTGGATCTGAACAAGAATTCCAATACCACAATGTTGGTCTCCACTCACGACTTCATGATGATTGACAAGTACCAGTCGCGTGTGGTTTGTTGCGAAAACGGTACTTTGCTTGATCCTGACAATAAATGATTTAAATACGAATACTTAAATTTCAAAACTATATAAATGAAAAAGATTCTTTTGCTTTTGGCCATCTGCTTGATTGCTCCTTCTTTCTCTTTGCAGGCGCAGACTTCAAAAAAGAACAAAAAGGAGGTTTCTCCTTTCATCGAAGGCAAACATAAGGTGCGCCAACTTGACTACGACTCTGTTTGGAAGTTCGTCACTTTCGACGCTAAGCATATCTATTTCTGTGATTTTGACTATAGAAAGATTGATTCACTTTCAACAGTACGTCACCCTAATTGGGAGAGTTTTCAACCAGTAATTAATTATCTTACAACTGTTTCTCGTTCTCCTATGCGCATCTGTGCCGTCTTTGCTGTCAATCCGGATATCAAAGATGCTGATTTGCGTGCCATGCTTGAGGAAAAAGGTCGCGAGGAGGCTTTGAAATCATTGCAGATTTTTCAGGATTGGGCCACTGCCGAGGAGATGCGTAATAAAATGCAACTCAATGTGGCTCAAGTCGATTACCGCTATTGGAAAGGTTCGGAATATTTTACTATGGAGGAAACTTTGCCTGATTTGATTCAGGTTGGTTTTGTCCTCTATTTTGGAACCAAAAAAGTCAACCTTTTCCCCAGTGCCGCCGAAGGTGCCAAGACTTTCAACAACGTGAAGTTCTTCCCCAACGATGCTACCATTGTGGATTCCTACAACTCATTGCTTGACGATCTTGCCAAATATCTCAAGGAAAACGATCGTTTCGAAGTTTTGCTTACGGGTTATAGCGACAATGTGGGTACTTCCGCCTACAATCTGGGCGTTTCTCGTCAGCGCGCCGTGGAGATCAAAAAGGCTTTGATACGTCGTGGCGTTCCCGAGTATCGTATTGAGGTTGAGGCCAAAGGTGAGGCAGATCCGTTGGGCGACAACAATACCTACGAAGGTCGCATTGCCAACAATCGCGTCAGTATCACGATTCAGTAAAATATAGTGCATCGTGGAAACTTGATTTATCGTGTTTCCGCTCCATTCAACACTCATCCTCCCTTGTCCATTCTCGATTATAAAAAACTATGCGAAACAGAGGGCTCGAATATCCCTCTGTTTCTGCAATATTGGTGGATGGAAACGGTTTGCGAGGGCAAGCGGTGGGATGTGCTTTTTGCCTACGACAAGCAAGGGGCTGTTACGGGTGCTTTGCCTTATCTTATCGGTTCAAAATTGGGGTTCCGCTATGTTTTGCAGCCTCAGTTGACCCAGTATAACGGTCCGTGGTTCCGCTATCCTCATCGCAATATGGATGCTTTGAAGCGTGCGCATTTCGAGGAGGAGGTGATGGAACAATTGTTGGACGGTTTGAAACATCTGCATTTGACTTATTATCAGCAGAATTGCGCTCCCGAGTTTACCAATTGGCTTCCGTACTATTGGCGTGGATTTCGCCAAACTACCCGCTATACCTATCGTATTGAGGATATTTCCAATCCCGAAGCGGTTTTTGCCGAATTTCGTCGCAAAGACCGGCAGAAGATGGTAGAGAAGACTATGCCTTTGCTACATAGGGTGGATATTTCCCCAACCGAATTCGCCCAATTGCACCATCGCTACTGGAAATCCAAAGGGGAAAAAGATGTGCTCTCGAAGGATTTGATTGAACGGGTTTGCCGCACGGCTATTCAGCGTGGACAGGGTTTGTTGTTGGGCCTCGCAGATGAAGAAGGAAGGTTGGCAGGTGCCACTTTTGCACCTTTTGACGATCGTTGCGCCTATGCTTTGTTGGGTGCCTTGAGTCCAGAATGCCAGTTGAGGGGTGTTTCGGAATGTCTTTTTTGGACACTTGTCCAAGAACTTTCGGGCAAAACGCAATCGTTTGATTTTGAAGGAAGCATGGATAAGGATATCGGCTATTTCTATCGTTCCTTTGGCGCCGTCCAGAAATCATATTTCAGTATATCAAAATGGATGGTTTAGTTCAACAACTCCAAACTCATTGCTCGAAGATCGTCGCCCAAGGCTCTCCGTTGGACGCCTATCAGCGTGACTATCTGAAAAGGATGCTTCCTGTTTTGGACTATTATCTTGATATCTATCAGCATTGTTTGCTGTTTTTGGAGAGCCGTTTGTCCAAACCTGTTGAAGAGGCTACTTTGGTGGACTATGGTGGTGGCCACGGCATTTTGAGCATTGTCGCCAAACAAATGGGGTGGCGACAGGTGGTCTATATTGATGTCAATCCTGCCGCAGCAAAGACTGTCTCGGTACTTGCCGACGCGGTTGGCATTGGCCCTGACGTAATCCTTACGGGCGATTCCAAGTCGTTGAAAAAGTGGATGCAAGCTCAGGGTGAATATCCAGATGCCGTTGCTGGCATGGATGTGATTGAGCATGTTTATTGTCTGGATTCTTTTTTTGGAGACTTGGCTTCGATGGGTCAGCAAGCACCGTTGCTGCTTTTTACCACGGCCTCCAATCCTTGCAATCGTCATGTTTGTCGCAAATTACGCAAGGCTATGCGTGACGACGAGATTGGCTCTTCCGAAAATCCCAACTTTTTCACGCTCAGGTATGAGTATATTCTCAGCGCTTTCCCGGAAATGGATGAGTCGATAGCGCAACGATGGGCGCACGACACGAGAGGCTTGGTCTATGCTGACATTCTCGCTGCAGTGAAAAGCGATGTCCCCAATTTGTTAGGGGATGATTTTAATACTTGTGACCCGCGCACGGGTAGTTGGACGGAACGTATTTTGCCTATTTCGGACTACAAGGATTTGCTGCAGCAATATGGATATGCTCTTGGTGTCGAGAATGGCTGGTACAATACCCATCATTGGCTTTTCAAACGTTGGATCGCCAAACTGCTCAATCGGATTGACGCTATCCGTTTTGCGCCATTCATTATCCTTTCTGCAGACGCTTCATTGGGCAGAGAACTTTTTGATTCGTAATTCATAACTCATAACTCGCAGCCATGATTCTTCGTCTCCTCGTAGTTTCCAAGACCGATATCCCTTATATTCAGACGGGTATTGACGACTATGTAAAACGGCTCAAGCACTATGTCAATTTTGAATTGGTTGTAATTCCCGCATTGAAAGATGCTGCCCGACTTAGTCCCGAGGAGGTCAAGGAAAAAGAGGGTGTTCAGATTCTCAAGCATCTGGAAGGTGCAGACAGAGTGGTGCTTTTGGACGAGCACGGGAAAGAATTTACCTCCGTAGGTTTTTCGGAATATCTTCAAAAACAGATGAATGCAGGTGTCCGCAACCTTACTTTTGTGGTGGGCGGCGCTTTCGGTTTCGCACCCTCCGTTTATAAGGCTGCGACCGATAAAATCTCACTTTCCCAGATGACTTTCAACCACCAGATGGTGCGCTTGTTTTTTGTGGAACAGCTTTACCGTGGTTTTACCATCCTCAAGGGTGAAAAATATCACAATGCTTGAGAATTAGTCAAGGTCAAAGTCAAGGTCAAGGTCTGGGTACGAAATCAATCATGATAGACTGCTCGTCGAAGTGGATGTCTTGTAATACAAGATGTTCGAAGAGCAGTCCAAGCTGAGGGTTTTTGCCCAAATGAAGCACCAGGCGACTGTTGTCCAGTTGCTCCAACATATCTGCACCGGGTTGCCCTTGCACGCGACTCAATGCCGTCTTCACCATCATATCTATTGCCATTCCTCCTCCGTAGGAGAGGAAAATGTCCGACCCGCGTATCCCCTCCACCGTGATGTCAAGCCCCACGCTGGTGGTCTTGAAAAGCACGTTCACTTCATAACTGATGCGCACTGTGTGAGGTCCGCCATAGATGAGAGGCAGCTTTTTGCCTGTCTTTTGAGAGATTAAGTTCTCTACTTCTGTATAGGTGAGTTTGAATTGCATGCTGCAAAGGTACGAATTTTTAGTGAATAGCGAATGGGTGTGGTGCTATTTCACAAACACGATTTTGGAGGGTCCTACCGATGTCTCGCTTTTCCAGAGGAGTTTTCCTGTGGGGGTGATGCATGCCACGTCGCCATTGCTCATATAGTCGAGGGCGTCGGTGATGAGGATGTTGCCTGTTGTTGGGTTGACCTTGATGCCGTAGGGGGAGGTGAGGTGCGCTTCGGCGAGACTGATAGGTGTGGTCTCCATGGTGCTGAGATTGGTGCATTGCAGCTGGGTCTCTCCCGTGGTCCAGTTTTGGTAATAGCTATAGCATTTGTTTTGGTACAGGTCGCATCCCGTAGCCTTCACTCCGAGCGATTGCATTGTCTCGGCGCTGAGGTCGAGCACCATCAAGGTGTTCTCCCCGTCGCTTCCTTGGCCGGTAAGTAGAATGTGATTGTCGTCTATAGGTGCTACGATGGTGGGGTTGGTGCCTACCTGGATTTTCTTCTCTTCACGGAAAGTGGCAAGATCGACTACGGACAGGGTGTTGTCATATACTGGGTTTCCGCCTTGGTATTCCCAGCTGTTGGCAACGTAGATCTTGCCGTTCAGCTGACAGAGCGTTTCGGGTTGCATGCCGCTCAAGGTGCATGCTGCTGCGTCGAGTGTGAGCGTGGTGGTGTCGATTCGGACCACCGTTTTGTCGTAGCAGGTTACATACACCTTGCCCTCGTGACCGAGCAGGTGGCGCGGACCGCGCTGGCCCATGGGGATTTGCTTGATGGATTTTCCTGTTTTGGGGTCCACTACTTCAATAGTGTTGGAGTTCCACACCGTGACATAAAGTTTGCTGCCGTATTGTATGATGTCTTGCGCCACGTCGCCGAGTCCACGACCGTTTTGAGATGCAAATACGTCGTTGCTGATCTTGCCGGTCTGGCTGTTCAGCTTGCTCAGCTCGGCGTCGTTGTTGCCCCATCCGCCTTCGTTCAGAATCCAGGTGTCGAAGGTGCTTGCGTCGCTGATGGGTTGAATGGGTTCTACCTCTTTTTGACAAGCATTGAATAATGCGATGGCAAAGATTGCGATAATGATTTTTTTCATAAAATAATGATTTAAAGATTAGAAGATTTGTGGATTTGAAGGGTTGAGAATTGTCAAGGTCAAAGTTTTCTTTTCGTCATAGCTCCCAGCTAACGGATATCCTGAAGTTCCTTCCCATCATTGGGTAGTTCTTCACGATTTCGTATTGTACGTCAAGGAGGTTGAGCATTTGCGCTCTGAGTTTCAACTCGCCCTGTTTTAGGTCGAAGGTATGTGCCACCACGATGCCTTGATCAACATAGGCGGAAAGTGCGTTTTTGGGGATGTTTTGATTGCCGCTGTATCGCAGGCCCACAAATGTGGCATTGTAACCAAAATCCAAGTATGGGTTTGCAACATAGCATGATAGCGATCCTGAATGCCGTGGGGTGTAGGCGATTTGGTGTCCGTAGGTCTTGTCTTCGGAGTTGGTTTTGTCTATTGCATGTTGGTAACTATAAGTCCCCGTCAGTGTGGTTTCCCAATTCCCGCAGGAGAATTGTATGTCGGCTTTTGTGTCAACTCCCAAGATATTTACGTTGCCGAGGTTCATCATTGTCCATAGGAACATGCTGCGGGTCGGTATGGCTATGATTTTGTCGCTTACGCGGTTGTAGTATCCGTCGACGGTCAGCAAGGCATTCACGCCACCGAGATTCCACAGGCTGTCCCGATAGGCGTTGTAGGTCAGTCCTATGTTGTGTTGCAGGGCTTTTTCTGGGCGCAGTTCGTCGTGGTATTCAGAAAAATAGAGCTCGCTGAAGTTGGGAATGCGGTAGTTTTCCTTGAAGAAATAGCGTAGCCGTAGCGAGTGGCTATTAAGCAGGAGGGAGTCGTTGCGCTGAAATGCCAAGAGGTTGATTCCGAAATAGGGGGAACCCTTTATCCAATGGTTAAGATCATGGTCAAGGTTAAGGTTTTGCTCATGGGTGTTGTTTAGGAGGACGTTTCCGCTTAGCGTCAAGCGGTTCCATTGTGCGTTGGCTGCCAAAACATGCAGTGTGGTCCAGCGCGTTACCTCGTTGTTGTCGGTTTTGTTGCTGTGAAGCGTGTTCAGTGCTCCGTCGTTGGCAAAGCTGAAATTGAGGTGTTTGGACGCGTGGAACAGCAATGTCCTGGAAAGATACCCTTCTTGTTGAAAGTAGCTGTTGAAGAGGTGACTGAGGGTGTCGGTGTAGGTGTCGGCGGTTTGCTGGTATTTTCCCACGGCGCTCAATTCCCATTTCTTGCTTTTCGACTTCCAGCCGTATTTTGTCTGCACGAAAAGGATGTCTGAAGTGGATGATTCGGACGCTTTCTGTGTGTAGAAAATCACGGGTCCTGGCAGGTTGAGGTCGGATTTCATCCAATGTATTTTTGCCGAGAGTCTTTGTCGGGAGTTGATGGTGTAGAAAAGATTCAAGTCGGTGGTCAGCATCTTGGTCTCGGAGTGCTCTCGGCGAGCCAGACTGCTGCTGTCGTTTTGGTTGTTGGTGTAGTGTATGGTGAAGGGATAGTCTCCTTTTGACTGAAGGTAGTTTGCGAAGAGGGACAAGGAGAGTTTGTCGTTGACTTTGCGTTCCAACTGTAGGTGGGGAGAGAGGAGCCCGAAGGAGCCGCAATCGATGCCTACCGATAGGTTTGTCTTTTCGGCAAGGAAGAATTGAGGTGCGTGGGTTTCCATGTTCACTACGTTGCCGGCGGCGAAACTCCGAGCCGTCTGTAGGAGGTTGTCTTGTTGTCCGTTGCAAAAACTGATGTAGGCGCTTTCGCCTGTCGTGTATCGACTCAGGTCTATCTGTCCGTTTTGGGCGTCGCTTACCGCCACGCCGTCAATGGTCAGTGTGGAGAATTGGCTGCCCAAGCCACGTGCAGAGACGGTCTTCACGCCTCCCACGCCGCCGTAGTCCTTCAGCGTTACTCCGGCAATGTGTTTCAGCACGTCGCTCACTTGCAAGGCTCCCAATTGCTCGATTTTTTCCGCGGAGACCACTTGCGTCGGGGTGATGGACTTCTGCTCCGAGGGCGCCTTGTTTTCCGAAATCCTTACCTCCTCAAGCGTGGTGCGTTTCAGGGTGTCGGTCTGTTGAGCCCAAGCGGAACAGTCGCACAAAAGAAAGAGAAGAAGTAAGAATTTGAGAACCGAGAACCGAGAATGGTCAAAGTCAAGGTTAAGGTCAAGGTCAACGTCAAGGTCAACGTCAACGTCAAGGTTAATATTATATGTAAATGAGTTTTTCTGCATGATGTCCTTTCCTCGAGAACGATTCATTGTTAAGAATTGGCAGGTCTTCTGACTTGCTCATCTCCTTTCCGCCTTCCCGTACGACTGTGGCGCCGTATAGTGGCCTGATGAAAAGGATGCTTTGCAGCGTTTGAGCTTACAGCAGCGGGACTGTTGCCGAATTTCACGGCATTCCCTCTTAGCACCTTTCGGTGACCGAATTCGTTTGCAAAGGTACGAAAAAATGTTGAATTGTTGAATTGTTGAATTGTTGATTTTTATAAAATGTTGATTTGTTGAATTGATAAATTGTTGATTTTAATTGCCAAAAAAACGTATCTTTGCAAAAGAAAAATCGTTTTTTATGACAATTCATCCTATTCGTTGTCTCTTTTCTTGTTCCGCCATCAAGGCTGACAGACTTTATCTTTCTGCTTTTCCAAAGATTGAACGTCATTCTTTGCGTGAAATCCATGCTGCCGCCCGAAAGGGTAGGGCGGAGTATCTTGTATTTTATGAAGGAAGAAAGTTTGTTGGGCTTACTTATTTGATTGTTCGTGAGAATGTTGCGCTGCTACTCTATTTTGCGGTCAAACCAAAACTGCGCAACAATGGTTATGGCGCTTCGATCTTGCAATCTCTTAAAGAACGCTATTCGGGAAAAGATTTGGCGATTTTGATAGAAAGCATCTACGATGCCTGTGACAACAAGGAGATGCGTGTCCGCCGTATGAATTTCTATCTTCGCAATGGTTTGCGAGACACGGGTCTGATTCATTCCACCATTGATGGTGTCGCCAATTACATTATCCTCAATAGTCGTGAATCTTTCCGACTTGAGGATTATAAGGCTCTTTTTCAGGATTATCCATTTCCTACATACCTTTCAAAAATCTGTTCCGCCCCCAATGAATAAGAACCTTGCTGATATGTCTTTGGAGGAACTTTGGCAACTCTTTCCCATCTTTTTGACTCCTCATCGCCCTTGCTGGAAGGATTGGTATGACGAGGAGGCTGAACGGCTGCAAAAAGCTTTGCCGCAGCTTGAGCGTATCAGCCATATCGGTAGCACTGCCGTTCCGACCATCTGGGCGAAACCTATTATCGACATTTTGCTGGAGGTGCCGCAGTATGCCGACTTCGACCTTGTCCAAGAACAAATTGAGCAGTGTGGATACCTTTGCATGAGCCAGACGGCAAGCAGACGCTCTTTCAACAAAGGTTACACTGAAAATGGATTTGTCGAGCGGGTGTTTCATCTTCATCTCTGCCATCAGGGTGATCATGACGAGCTCTACTTCCGTGATTATCTGTTGGATCATGCCGACATCGCCAAAGCATACGAAACACTCAAACTTCAGCTTTGGAAAAAGTATGAGCACGACCGTGACGGCTATACTGCCGCCAAGTCCGATTTCATCAGCCTTTTCACCGCTAAGGCCAAGTATGAGTACAAGGGTAGATATGAATGAAAAAAGGATGTCTTATGACATCCTTTTGTTTGAATCGAAGGTCGTTTTGATTATTCCAAGTCTCTGCCGTGACAGTTCTTGTATTTCTTGCCAGAACCGCAAGGACAGGGATCGTTTCTGCCGACTTTCTTCTCAACATGTACGGGTTGCGGTTTCTCGCGAGGAGCGGTGCGCTGGCTTGCCACCTCTTCCTGACGGCTGGTGGTCAGTTTGCGGTCGTCGCTTTGGGGCTGATGGGCTTCGCGTACGTCGCTGTCTTGCTTCACGGGCAGTGAGGCACGGCTCAAGAACGAGGAGATTTCGCGGTTGATTTCAAGCAACATCTTCTCAAAGAGGTTGAAGCTCTCGAACTTGTAGATCAATAGCGGGTCTTTCTGCTCGTAGGCGGCGTTTTGTACGCTCGTCTTCAGGTCGTCCAGTTCGCGCAAGTGCTCTTTCCACAAATCGTCGATGATGGCGAGGGTGATGTTCTTCTCGATGCTCAGTTCAATCTCACGTCCCATTGAGTTGTAGGCCTTCTTTACGGGCACCACAACATTCATAGTCTTGCGTCCGTCGGTGATGGGGAATGCCACATTCTCGTAGCGGGTGTTTTCGTAGATGTTCTTGATGAAAGGATATGCCAGCTCTGCCATACGTTGCATACGTTCCTTGAAGGCGTTGTAGGTCATGTCGTAGAGCTTCTTGATCATGTCGTTGGAACGGCTATTGAAGAGCTCTTTCTCGGTGAATGGAACCTCGCAGGCAAACACGCGAATCATCTCCATCTTGAAACCTTCGTAGTCGTTGTTCTGGTAGGCATCGTTGTAGATCAGTTCGCAGGTGTCGTAGAACATGTTGCTGATGTCTATCGAGAGGCGGTCGCCATACAAGGCGTTGCGACGCTTGTTGTAGATGACCGTACGTTGGTTGTTCATCACGTCGTCGTATTCCAGCAGACGTTTACGCATACCGAAGTTGTTCTCTTCCACCTTTTTCTGCGCTTTCTCGATTTGCTTGGTAATCATTGAGTGCTGGATGACTTCGCCTTCTTGCAAACCCATTCGGTCCATGATATTTGCGATACGTTCGGAACCGAAAAGTCTCATCAGGTCGTCTTCCAAGGATACGAAGAACAGAGATGAACCAGGGTCGCCCTGACGACCGGCACGACCACGCAACTGGCGGTCAACGCGGCGGCTTTCGTGACGCTCGGTGCCGATGATTGCCAAGCCACCGGCTTCTTTTACGTTGCCTTTCAGCTTGATATCGGTACCACGACCTGCCATGTTGGTGGCGATGGTCACCTTGCCGGCTTCACCAGCCTCGGCAACGATGTCGGCCTCTTTCTTATGCAACTTGGCGTTCAAGACATTGTGAGGAATGCGCTTCATCTTCAGCATCTTGCTGAGCAATTCGGAGGTCTCGACGGAGGTTGTACCTACCAATACGGGACGTCCTTCTCCAATCAAACGTTCGATTTCGTCAATTACGGCTTTGAATTTCTCGCGTTTGGTCTTGTAGATCATGTCGTTCATGTCGTCGCGCGCAATAGGACGGTTGGTGGGGATGACCACTACGTCGAGCTTGTAGATGTTCCAGAACTCGCCAGCCTCGGTTTCTGCCGTACCCGTCATACCCGCCAACTTCTTGTACATGCGGAAATAGTTCTGCAAAGTGATGGTGGCGTAGGTCTGCGTGGCGGCTTCTACCTTTGCGTTTTCCTTGGCTTCTACGGCTTGGTGCAATCCGTCGCTCCAACGGCGGCCTTCCATGATACGGCCGGTCTGCTCATCTACAATCTTCACTTGGTTGTCCTCGGTGAGGATGTAGTCAACGTCGCGCTCGAAAAGGGTGTAGGCTTTCAGCAGCTGATCGACAGTGTGGACGCGGTCGGACTGGATTGCGTAGTTGTTGTAGATCTCTTCTTTCTTGGCGGCTTTCTCGTCGGCGGAGAGGCTGGCATCGTGCTCAAGCTCTGCGATTTCGGCTCCAATGTCGGGCAGCTGGTAGAACTTGCGGTCTTCGCCCATATCGGCGAGGAAGTCCATGCCTTTGTCGGTGAGTTCCACCTGACGGTTCTTTTCGTCAATCACGAAATACAGCTCATCGTCGATGATGTGCATGTATTTGTTCTGTTCCTGCATGTAGAAGTTCTCAGTCTTCTGAAGGATTGTCTTGATGCCGGTCTCGGACAGGAACTTGATGAGTGCCTTGTTTTTGGGCAAGCCACGATAGGCGCGGAGCAACAGTTTGGCGCCTTCGTCTTCTGGTTTTGGGTCGGGATTTTCGGCGAGGGCTTTCTTGGCGTCGGCCAAAATCTGTGTTACCATGGTGCGCTGCACGCCGTAGAGTTTTTCGATGACAGGCTTGAAACGGTTGAATTCCTGCTCATCGTCACCCTTGCCGGTAGGACCGGAGATGATCAGAGGGGTACGAGCATCGTCAATCAACACGGAATCGACCTCATCGACGATGGCGTAGTTGTGTCCGCGCTGTACCAGCTCGTCGGGATTGCGGCTCATGTTGTCGCGCAAATAGTCGAAACCAAATTCGTTGTTGGTACCATAGGTGATATCGGCGTTGTAGGCGGCTTTGCGCTCGTCACTATGGGGTTCGTGTTTGTCAATACAGTCAACTTTCAAGCCGTGGAACTCGAACAGCATACCCATCCATTCGGAGTCACGTTTTGCCAAATAGTCGTTCACTGTAACAACGTGTACACCCTTGCCTGAAAGTGCGTTCAGATAGACTGGCAGCGTTGCTACAAGGGTCTTTCCTTCACCTGTAGCCATCTCGGCGATTTTTCCGCTGTGAAGCACCACGCCACCAATGAGCTGCACGTCATAGTGAACCATGTCCCACTTAACCATGTTGCCACCAGCCATCCAGGTGTTGCGGTAGTAGGCCTTGTCGCCTTCGATGCGGACGCTTTCGCGCGTAGCGCTAAGGTCGCGGTCGTGGTCTGTAGCAGTCACGACAACCTCTTCGTTTTCTGCAAAGCGGCGGGCGGTCTCCTTCACCACGGCGAAGGCTTCGGGCAGGATGTCGTTCAGTACTTTCTGGGTCTTGTCGTAAGAGGTGGATTCCAAGGAATCGATGCGCTTGTAGATTTCCTCTTTTTCCTCGACGGACATGTCGTATTCTTCTTCGATACGGCTGCGCAACTGCGCCAGTTCGGTCTCTTCAGATTCAACTTCTTTGCGGATACGCTCTTTGAATTCAATGGTCTTGGCACGCAGTTGGTCGTTGTCTAATGCTTGGATAGAAGGGTAGATGGCGAGTGCGGCATCCAAGTAGGGCTGAACCTCTTTGAGGTCGCGCTGTGACTTGTTGCCGAAAAGCTTCATTAAAAAGTTTGACATATATTAAAGTTTTAAGTTCAAAGTATTAAGTTTTAATCCAAATGATTACCTTTCGCGGACATAGTCCGTGAAAAGTGCAAATATACAAAAAATAATTGAGAATTCAATATAAAAAATAAGCAAGAACTTTGACTTCTTAAAAGGTTTCTGGTTCTTGTTGTTTTGATTCGGTGTGGATGCTGAAGTTTGTCGCTAATTCCGAGATTGAATCTCGGTGGTCTTCTCGTTCCGATATCAGATTCCATACCGTTCGCCGTCGTGGGCGGCGATGGCTGCAGGGAAGATGGCTTGGGCTTCTGCCATGAGGGTGTCGAGTTCTTTGTAGCGGGCGCTGAAATGGGTCAGCAGCAGTTGCTTGGCGTTGGCTTTCTGTGCCAAAGTGGCGGCTTGGGCGGCTGTGCAATGCAACTTCTCGTCTGCCACGGCTTGGAAATCGTTTGCGAACGTGCTTTCCATGCACAAAAGGTTGACGTTCTGTATGTAGGGCAGGATTGTTTCGTCATAGGCGGTGTCGCAGCAGTAGGCATAGCGACGAGGAGCGCTGTTGGCGCTACGCGGAATCTCTTCAATCACATAGCCGTAGGTGGGTACGGAGTGACGTAAGGGAAATGCGAAAACCTTGCAGCGTCGTTCCTCGAAAACTTGTCGATAGTCGTTTCCTTCCAACTCGGTGATACGCAGTTCGTAGTTCAATATGGTGTTGGAAAACAAAAAGATGGGCTCAAGGATGGCTTTGAGGCCTTTGGGGCCGACGACGTCTATGGGTTCGGTGCGACCACAGAGGTGCATCGTGGACAGTAGTCCGGGCAGTCCGAACAAATGGTCGCCGTGAAGGTGCGAGATGCAGACAAGACTGAAGGATTGTAGCTTTTGATGGTAGGCGCGAAGTTGGTTCTGCGTGCCTTCGCCGCAGTCGAGCAACATCCTGAAACCGTTGATGTTGACAGATTGTGCGCTACAATGTCGAGCAAGAGTTGGAATGGCAGCTCCGCTGCCCATTATGGTTGTGAAAAAGTTCATTTTTCAATAGTGAATAGCGAAATGTGAATAGTGATTAGGAATAGAATCCTTCCAATCTTCAAATCAACAAATCAACACCCCTTCAAATCAACAGTTCAACATCTCTTTAGTTGCTGAAGTAAATCAAGTCTCCCGTTTTTTCGTCGAAACGTGCTTTGAACTTGCCTTTGGGTAGTTCGATGATTGGACCGAATTGTGCCACTGGCAGTTGCTGCTGGTAGCGAAATAGGTCGGAATAGACTATTACGTCTGCCATTTCGGAACGGCGGTATTTAAACAAGCGGCTCTTGTCGGGATTTTTGTTGTGTTCCAAGCGATAACGGATGAAACGTGTGGCGTTTTTCATGTTGTCGATGCAGCGAATGTTGCAGCTGACTGCCACGGCTTCGGTGTCGGTGGAATCTGTGATACCCTTGGCAGGGGAGTAGTAGAACACCACAATGGTTTGGTTGTCAATTAGGTTTTTCTCGTCTTTGGGCTCCACCACGAATCGCACGGTTTCGGTGGTTTGCTTGCCGATGAATTGTTGTGTCAGTGTGGCTTCTTGTCGGTCGATTTGTTGGAGCATGAGTTGCAGGGTTTCGGCGGAATAATGTTCGTCACTTTCGCCTTCAAGCAGTTGGAGCCTTCGTTCTTGCAGATTTCCAATGCGTTCTGCGGCGTCTTCTGCGCGTTGACGCAGACTGCGCGAGTCTTTGCGAGAAGAAGCCAAGGTGGGATGCCCTGGTCGGTCGCCACGAACGTAGAATGTGTCGGTGCGGTCGTAGAGGTTGTAGGAGGTTGTTTGGTTATTATTGTTGGGAATGTCTTTGTGTTGCGAATTGACGGAAGGAATGCATTCGGATTCGTCCATTCCGATGGATCTGAGCAGGTTGCGTTGGTCGATCTGAAGCGTTACTCCTTTGGGATTGACAAAATAGTATCGGTCGGGGTCGGCCTTGATACGGGTGGAGAGGGTGATGCCTTCAATGGTGTAGCGGGCCTTGGAATTGTCGTAGGCGAGCATCTCTTCGGCAAACTCGGCAAAGGGAATCCCCGAGGTGTCACGATAGGCAAACTGTACGTCGATGCAGATTTCGGTGCGTGGCAAGGCGTAGAGCATGCCGCCTTTTACGTTGCTCGGCGGTTGCGTCTTGGCTGAATAGACTGCGTATTTGCCAAAACATCCCGAAAGGAGCATGCAACTGGCAAAAAGGATGAATGTCGGTCTGACGATATGGGAATTATGCTTCATTTTTCTTTTCTTTTTCTTGTCGTTTCTTGCTGGCAATCAGCAAACCAATATAGGTGAGCAAACCGTTGAACAACAATATCTCAAATCCGAATTTGTAGCCGTTGAACCATTCCACTGAGTTGAGTTTGAGAATATAGCATACGATGGGACTGATGACTGCGATGACTGGCACCCAACGGTCTCGCACGGTTCGTTTGGAGAAGAGCCCGAAGGTGTAGAGACCTAGCAACGGTCCGTAGGTGAAGCCGGCAATGTCGAAAAGCGTGTCGATGAGTGACTGGTTGTGGAATGGTCGGAATGCGATGATAATGAGCAGGTAGACGCATGCGAAAGAGATATGTACCCAGCGACGGGTGCGAAGTTGGCGGCGCTCTTCGTTTTCGGAATGTTCTTTGCGGTCGAATCCTAAGAAGTCGTAGCAGAAAGTGGTGGTGAGAGCCGTAAGGGTTCCGTCAGCGCTGGAGTAGCCTGCGGCGACCATGCCCAGCACGAAAACCACGGCGGTAAAGGAACTCAGCGAGAAGGCGATGGATGGGAAAATCTTGTCGCCCACCACAATGCCGGCATCGTTGACGGGCAATGCAAATCCAGTGTCGGAAGCATATGCTATCAATGCGGCTCCCAAAGCGAGGAACAGCACATTGACGACCACAAACAACAAACTGGAGGTCAGTACGTTTTTCTGAGCGTCACGCAGCGACTTGCAAGTGAGGTTTTTCTGCATCATGTCTTGGTCGAGCCCTGTCATTGTAATGGTGATGAAAGCTCCACTGAGAATCTGTTTCCAATAGTATTTCGGGGCGTGGACATCGGTTTCAAAAACCTTTGTGAATCCGGCGTCAGACGATTGTTTGAGTAAGTCAATCAACGAGATGTCGAGCTTGTTTAAGATGGCTACTACCGTGGCGATGGCTGCCAAAAGGAGAAATGTGGTCTGCAAGGTGTCGGTCCAGACCACGGTTTTGAGTCCGCCGCGGAAGGTGTAGAGCAAGATGATGGCGATGAAGACCACCGCGGGAACCCAGAAAGGAATGCCCCACGCGCGGAACACGAACTCGTACAGTACAAACACTACGAGGTACATGCGCAGCGCCGATCCCAGGAGGCGGGAAATGATGAAAAACAACGCACCTGTCTTTTCCGACGAAGTTCCGAACCGTTGCTCGAGATAGGAGTAGATTGAGGTGAGGTTGAGTCGATAGTAGAGTGGCAGCAAAACGAAGGCGATGACGGCGTAACCTATTACATATCCGAATACTAAAGGAAGATATGTGAAGCCGCTGCTATAAACTCCGCCAGGCACCGACATGAAAGTTACGCCCGATAGGGATGCTCCTATCATACCGTATGCAACCACTGGCCAAGGCGATTTGCGCTGACCTCTGAAGAAGGCGTCGTTGTTGGCACTTTTGCGTGAAGAAGCCCACATTACGACGAACAACAGCAGGGTGTATATTGCAAAACAAACAAGAATAGTAAGTTCCATTAGAAATTCGTAGAATAATAATTGCAAAAATACAATTTTTTTTTGTACTTTTGCATAATGAAATAAATATGCGATTTCTTCGTTATTTTATAAAGTTTTGTAATACAAATGACAACTACCATTATGAAGATAAGAACACTTTTCCTTTCGCTGCTTTTAGTCGCTGGAATCAATGATATTTGCGCTCAGAACCGTGTCACCGACGTGCGTCGTGATGGTTTTGTGGGCCGTGTGCGCCAAGTCAGCTCCAACATGTATGAGGCGGTTTCCGACGATGACAATGTGCAACGTGGCGATTTGCTGGAAAAAACCCAGACTACCTATAGCGCCAAGGGCGAGCGTCGTGGAATGGTCTATTTCTCCGTTGCCGAAGAGGATGTGATGTTCCGTTCCCGCTACAAACGTGATGCCTTTGGACAGACAACTTTGGAACAGATTGTCGATGGCGATGAAAATGTGATAGGTCGCACCTATTACATCTACGATCCCAATTTCTACCTCGTGGAAAGCTATGTGGAAGACGCTGAGCGTCAAGTTGAATGTCGTACGTTGTACAAATACGACGGCGCTGGCCGCGTAAGCCATCGCAGCCTCAACGATCCCGAAAACAATGTCTATAGACGTGAGGTTTACACCTACAATGCCGATGGTACCGTGTTGAAAGTCGTTGTCTACGACCGCGAGAAAAAGAAAATGCAGGAACTTCGTTACGAATACGACGACCATCGCCAGCCTGTGACGCTGATGCGCTACGATTATACCGAAGAAGAACCAGAGGTGTTTATCACCATCTATCGCTATCGCTACGACGACAATGGCAACTGGGTGCAGAAGACTGAATATTCCGAAGATGGCGGCATGGCTAATGCCGAGTACATCACCGAACGTACCATCGAATACTTTTAGTCTTCAGTAATATGCACAAGGCAGGATTCGTAAACATTATTGGAAACCCCAACGTGGGCAAGTCAACGTTGATGAACGCCCTTGTGGGCGAAAACCTTTCTATCATTACCAGCAAGGCGCAGACTACGCGTCACCGCATAATGGGTATTGTGAACGGCGAAGATTTCCAGATTGTCTATACCGATACCCCAGGCATCGTCAATCCGCACTACAAGCTCCACGAGAGCATGATGGGTTTTGTGAATACGGCCTTGCAAGACGCGGATCTTTTTTTGTTGGTGACGGAGATAGGGGAGACCTTCAAAAATCAGGAAGTGCTGCATCGGATTATTGAGAGCGATGTCCCGGTCATATTGGTTATCAACAAGATTGACCTTTCCAACCAACAGGCTATCTTGGACAAGGTGGCTTATTGGAAAAATCAGATTCCCAGAGCGGTGGTAGTTCCCTGTTCTGCCACGGAACGTTTCAACATCGACACTATCTTCGACAGCATCATGCATTTCTTGCCGGAAAATCCTCCGTATTTTCCCAAAGACGAACTCACCGACCGTTCGATGCGTTTCTTTGTGAGCGAGATTATACGCGAGAAAATCTTGCTGTACTACCAAAAGGAAATTCCTTACAGTTGTGAGGTTGCAGTGGAAAGCTATGAGGAAAAGGATGGCATTGACAACATCTCCGCATTGATTTTTGTGGAACGAGAGTCGCAGAAGGCCATCTTGATTGGCTATCAAGGCAAGTCACTCAAAAAAGTGGGCATTGAGGCGCGTAAGGACATAGAGGAATTTACGCACAAAAAATGTTTCTTGCAACTTCACGTCAAGGTCCTGAAGGACTGGCGCAACAGCGACAAGGCGCTCCGTCAGTTCGGCTACGAACAAGATTAAAACACAAAAATGGTGACTAGTGATTAGGAATAGAACCCTTCAAATCTTCTAATCTTCCAATCGTTATAGTACATAAAAAAAGAAGTGTCGAGTCGACACTTCTTTTTTTTGCTTTATCTCGAGTTTGAGATTATTCAGCGGCAGCTTCGCCTTCAGCAGCGGTGTCGGCAACAGCGGCACGGGTGCTGATGATGCTGATGACTTCGCTGGACTTGGGGTTCAGAATGGTGTAGGCTTCAGAAGCGAGGTCTTGAGCCTTTACGCGCTGGCCAATTTCGAGATTGGTGACGTCAACCAAAATTTCGCTGGGCATGTTAGCGGGAACAGCCTTGATGTTGAGACGTTTCTGTTTGTAAACGAGTTTTCCACCCTTCATAACACCCTTGGAAGTACCAGTGGTGTGAACGGGGATAGACATAACGATAGCTTTGTCGTCGCTCAGTTCGTAGAAGTCAGCGTGATAAACGATATCGGTAACGGGGTGGAACTGGATGTCCTTCATCATAGCCTGATGTTTCTCGCCGTTGATGTCGATTTCTACATAGCAAGGTTCGGGGTTGAACAGGATTTTCTGGAACTGGGTCTGGGGAACGCCAAACATTTTCTGTTCGCCTTTGCCGTACATTACACAAGGAACTTTGTCTTCGCGACGCAGAGCCTTAGCATCTTTTTTCCCTACGTTCTCTCTGAGAGAACCGCTCAATGATACTATTCTCATGATTGTTTAATTGAATTGTTTTATAAAAAGGTTAATTAAAGGTCTTATTTGATGTCCTCGTTCATTCTGCGGATAACGCCTTTGTGGCGGATGGTGGTCTCGTAGAGGTTGTCGAGCGAGTCGTAGTTGACTACGCGACGGATTGCCTCGGCGAAGAGCCAGTCGCAGGAGAGAACGTGAATCTTGGAAGATTCGCGCTTCAGAGGAATTGTGTCGGTAACAACGAGTTCTTCGAGGCAGGAGTTCTCGATTTTCTCGATAGCGTTGCCACTCAATACGGGGTGGGTAATCATGGCGCGAACGCTCTTTGCACCGCTCTGCTTGATGATTTCGGCGGCTTTACAGATAGTCGTACCAGTGTCGATGATATCGTCCAAAAGAATGACGTGCTTGCCCTCCACGTCGCCGATGAGGCGCATTTCCCCAATCTCGTTGGGCTTGTTGCGGTGCTTGTAGCAGATTACGAAACTGTTGTTCAAGGTCTTTGCGTACATGCCGGCGCGTTTGCTGCCGCCCATGTCGGGACTGGCGAACATTACGTCTTCGCTGTCGAATTTTTCGCGGATGTAAGGCATGAACAGAGAGGAACCGAAAAGGTGGTCAACGGGAATGTTGAAGAAACCTTGAATCTGGTCTGCGTGGAGGTCCATGGTGATGATGCGGTTCACGCCAGCAGTGGTAAGCATGTCGGCGATAAGGCGTGATGCGATGGGCACATGCGGCTTGTCTTTGCGGTCCTGACGTGCGAATCCATAATAAGGAATTACGGCGATGATCTTTTGCGCGGAAGCGCGTTTTGCGGCGTCAACCATCATCAACAACTCGAAAAGATTGTCGGTGGGAGGAATTGTGGATTGGATGATGAACACAATGCCACCACGAATGGTTTCTTCGAAAGAGGGTTGAAATTCACCATCAGCATATTGAAATACGGTGGAGTTTCCCAGAGGAATACCGTAAATTTCAGCAACTCTGCGGGCGAGATTCTCTGTTGCGCGTCCTGCAAAGATAAAGACTTTATCAGATTTTTGTGCCATTTTTTATATTGTTTTTGAGTTTGCAAAATTACGATTTATTTTTCGAAAAACAGCATCTTTGAAAAAAAATTTTGCCGAATGGAAAAAAGTGTGTAATTTTGCAACCGATTTCAAGAGAAGAAATCCTTGCCCAGGTGGCGGAATAGGTAGACGCGTCGGTCTCAAAAACCGATGAGGTAACACTCGTGCCGGTTCGACCCCGGCCCCGGGTACAAAAGCGCTCAAGATTTTTGAGCGCTTATTTTTTTGTGAGAAACGACGGTTCATACAGGTGCTTGATTGAAACGTTTCTTATAGTCAATTGTTTTCCCTAAAAAAAATCCGTGGCTTTAATAATGGCTTGAAAAATTCCAAAGCAACTTCTAATTCGTTCGTCCATTGAATGAAATATCCTCAATTAGGTTTTCGAATGCTTCATGGAAATGGATTGAGAATGGAATTGGGGGCGTATTTAGAGGGTGAAAATTCACAAAATTGTATTTATAATGTTAATAAAAACCATAAAATCAAAAAAAATAGTCATTTAGACTAAAAAAAACTTTGCGGATGAAATTTTTTTTGTATTTTTGCAAACTCAAAAACATTAATAATCATATCAAAAAAAACAATACAATCATGACAAAGGCAGAAATCGTAAATGAAATCAGCATTAAGACTGGTATCGAAAGAGTGGCTGTAATGGCTGTTATCGAGGAATTTATGTCCACCGTTAAGGACAACATGGCTGAAGGTAACGAGGTTTTCTTGAGAGGCTTTGGTAGCTTCATCATCAAGCACCGCGCTGAAAAGACCGGTCGTAACATCACCAAGAACACCGCTGTTGTTGTTCCCGCACACAACATTCCCGCTTTCAAACCTTGCAAGGAATTCATGGCAATGGTAAAAGAAGGTGTGAAATAAATTCTTTTCACAAGAACTTAAAAAGAGGTTGGATTTCTTCAACCTCTTTTTTTGTGCGAATAATTGAAAAGTGTGCGTAAGTTGTGCGCCTCAACGGGTGGATATTTGAAAATTATTGCGTATTTTTGCAGTTTCAAATACTATAAAGATGTTACAATTACAACAAATCAAAGAAAATACCTCTGACATTATTGAACGATTGAAAATCAAGAATGTACAAAATGTAGAGGCTCGCATTGATGAAATTTTGAAACTGGATGAACAGCGTCGCAGTTTGCAGCAGCGTGCCGACGCCGTCAAGGCCGAGCAGAACGCCATCGCCAAAGAGATTGGCATGCTGTTTAAGCAAGGCAAGCGTGACGAAGCAGAAGAAAAGAAAGTGCGTACTACGCAGCTGAAGACCGAGGAAAAAGAACTTTCGGAACAGCAGTCCGCTGTAGAGAATGAGTTGAATGCCAAATTGATTTCCTTGCCCAACGCTCCGCATATCACTGTTCCGAGAGGCAAGAGCGAGGCTGACAATGTGGTTGTCGGCGAGTTTGGCGTTAAGCCGAATCTGGGCCCCGATGCCTTGCCCCACTGGGATTTGTGTGCAAAATATGACATTGTTGACTTCGAACTCGGCAACAAGATTACTGGTGCAGGTTTCCCCGTTTATAAAGGCAAGGGAGCTCGTTTGCAGCGCGCGCTCATCAATTTCTTCCTCAACGAGGCTGCCAACGCTGGCTTCGTGGAGATACAGCCTCCTTTGATGGTGAATGAGGCGAGTGGCTTGGGCACGGGTCAGCTTCCCGACAAGGAAGGACAGATGTATGCGGTTCCTTTGGACGGTTTTTACATGATTCCTACCGCTGAGGTGCCTATCACTAATATTTATCGTAATGTTATTGTCAGCGCCGACCAATTCCCCATCAAGCACGTGGGCTATTCCGAGTGTTTTCGCCGTGAGGCTGGCAGTTATGGCAAGGACGTGCGCGGATTGAATCGTTTGCATGAATTTTCCAAAGTGGAGATTGTTGTCGTTGAACACCCTGATCGTTCCTACGACCAGTTGGAGGAAATGAAGAAGCATGTTGGTGGTTTGCTCGACAAATTGGGCTTGCCGTACCATATTCTGAAACTCTGTGGCGGCGATATCAGTTTTACTTCCGCAATGACATTCGATTTCGAGGTTTGGAGCGCTGCCCAGCAGAAATGGCTTGAGGTAAGTTCCGTTTCCAATTTCGAGACTTTCCAGGCCAACCGAATGAAACTGCGTTTCAAGGACGCCGACGGCAAGATGAAGCTGGCGCATACCTTGAATGGCAGCGCTCTGGCTTTGCCTCGTATCGTGGCCGCATTGCTAGAGAACAATCAGACACCCGACGGCATTATCATGCCCGAAGTGCTGCGTCCTTTCTTGGGATTCGACAAGATTGACTAATCGATGACTTGATATAAAACGACGGGGCGGGATTTCAACGAAATCCCGCCCTCGACTTTTATAAACTTTATAATATTAATTCATTATTCTTGTTTTTCACTTATTAAAGGTGAAAACCGATGCGGAGCGCAAGAAGTCCGATGCGACGGTGTTCCGTAGTGGCGTTGGGGTCGGCGGGAAGACCTTGGCTGTGCTTGATGTTGTAGTCAATCATGTGCTTGCCCAATCCGTAGTAGGTAAGTCCAACGCTCACATAGTCGCCCAGGTGAGTACCTGCGCCAATCTGCCAGCAGAGGGAGTTGCCTGCTTTGTAGCGATAGTAAGGAAGGCCGGTTTTGTCTTTCCATCCTTCGGGAGTAATCGAAAACAGGTCGTAGCCCATGGCGATTTCAGCGTAAGGGGTGATCAAGTTGGTGACGGGATAGCGATAGTTGATGCCAATGCTGATGGGAATGTTGAAGTAATGGGGGTAGGTGCAACGGTTGTCGTCGTAAATGTCGCGAGAACTTACCTTGATACGATTCCAGAAGAAAGAACCTTCTGCGAAAGGTGTCACTTCACCGTAACCGATGTCGAAACGGTATCCGATGCGGTAGGTTGCTCCCAGGCCCACATTTGCGTTTTGTCCGATCTGCTCTCTTCCCATAGGAAGGAGTGCATCATTGATGTGGATTTTGTCGTTGAACTGGCCTGTGGGCAATGTACCGTTCAAATAGAAGGAATGTGTCAGCTGCGCATGACTTGCAGTGGCAAAGGTGGCAAGGAGCAAAATGGCGGCTAACTTTTTGATGCTATTGTTCTTTTTCATAATTGCATGTTTTTTGATTTTGCAAAGTTACGAAAATATTATGAATTGTGTTGCCAATAGATGTAAATTGGTTGGATTTTGGCTTTGCATAATCTATTTATAGTACAAAAATGTGTTTCTTTTGTCTGGAGGAACAAGCGGAACATGTCGTTTTGCAATTATTCACTTTTTATGCGTATCTTTGCAAAATATTTAAATCTTGACATGTTAATCAAACTACTTGCCTATTTGTTGGGGGCATTGACGTTCTCGTTCATCTGCTCAATCCTGGAAGCGGTACTTCTTTCGACCCCCATATCCTATATCTCTATGCGTGAAGAGGATGGCTACAAACCCGCCACACGCTTCAAACGCTACAAGCAGGACAATGCGCAGGCCATCGCCGCCATTCTCTCCATCAACACCATCGCCCATACCATCGGCGCCGCCGGCGTGGGCAAGGAAGCTACTGCGCTGTGGGGCTCGGAATGGTTCGGCTTGGTGTCCGCAATTATGACCATCTTGATACTTGTTTTCACCGAAATCATTCCCAAGACCATCGGCACCACTTATTGGAAGAACTTGATGGGCTTTACCACTTTCATGATCCGTTGCTTTATTTTTGTGATGTATCCTTTGGTGCTTTTGGTGCAGTTGATTACACGCATTTTTGCCAAAAAGGATGACGAGGCTGCGGTGAGCCGTGAGGAAGTCGCCGCCATGGCAGACGTGGGTGAGGACGAAGGTGTGATTGACGAGGATGAGAACAAGATTATCCAGAATGTCATTAAGTTGGATAATATCAAGGCATACGACGTGATGACGCCGCGCGTGGTGGCGGCCATCGCCAGCGAGAAGATGACGCTCAAGGAGTTCTACAAAGATCCTACTTTTTCGCATTTTTCCCGTATTCCGGTTTATCAGGAGTCGCCTGAGTTTATTACGGGTTACATCCTTCGAAGCGAGGCTTTGGAGGATCTGGCTGAGGATAAGTTCGACGAGACATTGGGCGAAATCAAGCGCGACATCGAGTTCTATCGCGACGAGCAGTCCATCAGCGAGATTTGGGAATCGCTCCTGAAACGTAAGGAACAGATTGCCTTGATTATAGATGAATATGGTTCGTTCCAAGGCATTTTGACCTTGGAAGACATTATTGAGACGATTTTCGGATTGGAAATCATCGATGAAAGCGACGAGGTGAGCGACATGCAACAGTATGCCCGTGAACGTTGGCAACAGCGTCAGCGCCGTTTTAAGGAGATTCAATTGCCTCAGGATTAGTGAATAGACTATACAATTGTCAAAAATCAATTCTCAATTTCCCACTGCGCCATTGTTGAAGCTGGTACTGCCGCTCATGTTGGGCGTGTGGCTGGCTTCTGAATTTGCGATTTCTTTGCCGTTGTGTGTGGCGGTGGCGGGTTTGATGCTCTTGCTTCTGGTTGTGTGTCTGTTGGAACCGATGTTGCGACGCAGGTATCGTGTTATTATGTCGTGCGCAACAATGATGATGTTTTGTGCGTTGGGTGTGCTGTTGGTTTATGTAAACAATCCATACGTCGCCGAAAATCATTATGCCAAATTCCATCCTACGGGTTCACAATTGTCTGGAAAATTGAGAATTGTAGATACGCCGCAAGAGAAAGCCAAGACAATGGGCGTTGTGGCGGAATTGGAACAGTGCAACGATGGCGGTGGCTGGCGCGAAACCTCTGGAAAGTTGATGCTGTATGTGGCAAAGGACTCGTTGTCTCGTAGGTTGCGTTATGGTGATTGCTTGGAAGCCGAGTTGACGCTCGCGGCTCCGAATGGGGCGTTGAATCCCTGTCAGTTTGATTATCGTAAGTTTTTGTATAGAAAAGGAATAGTTGCGACGGCTTATCTCAAGACGGGTGCCTACGAGGTTTATGATAACCAATCGCACGGGCTGATTGGCTGGTGTAAGCAGTCGCAAAGCACCCTTGTCGATCGTCTTCGTCAATCCGAACTGAATGATTCCTATAAAGGCTTTGCGGAAGCGATGCTGTTGGGCTGGAAGCATGATGTGGACGAGGGAATGGAGGCGCAGTTCCGCGATGCAGGTATCATGCATTTGCTCTGTGTTTCGGGCCTGCATGTCGGTTTGGTGACCGCCATGATTGGCGCTTGTCTGTTTTTTGTTCCGCGCACTCGATGGTGGAATCTTTTGCGTGTGTTGCTGCAATTGGCTGGCACATGGGCTTTTGTTTGTGTTTCAGGCTTGTCGCCTGCGGCGGTGCGCGCTGGCGTGATGTTCAGCATATATGTGATTGGAAACAGCATCGGCCGTCTGGGCAATAACTTGAACGCATTGGCTTTTGCGGCATTGATTTTGGTGTGCGTGGAACCTTGGTGCTTGTTTAATGTTAGTTTCCAACTGTCGTTCGTTGCAGTGTTGGGCATAATGTTGTTGTGTCGGCCATTGTACACATTGCTGCAGCCTAACGCCGTTTTTCAGAAAAACAGAATCGGGCGGATGTTCGCCAGCTGTCTCGATGGAGTGTGGGAATTGGTCTGCCTTTCGATGTCTGCCCAGTTTGTTCTTTTGCCGTTGTTGCTATACTATTTCCATCAGTTTCCCATCTATTTTTTGATTGCAAACATTCTTATAGTTCCTTTTGCGGGATTGTTGTTGGTGGGTATTTTGCTGGTGGTGATGACATTGCATTGGGGTATTATAGGTACGATCTGCGCGAAAGTAGTGTCTGCCTTGTTGTTTTGTGTGGATTTTGTGACGAAATGGGTGTCGGGACTTCCGGGAGCTATGATTGAAAACATCTATTGCGATGTCCCGTTGGCGTTGTTGTGTGCTGTTTTTGTAATGTTTACGATTCTGCTGGTGCGTACGCGAAAAGTGCAGTGGTGTGCGATGTCGTTCGTTGCGTTGTTGGGTATGGTGGTTTATGCAACAATGGTTGACACCCGTTGCGAGCGTAACAGACAATTGGTCGTCTATGCCGACGCGCCCGTGCCGGCTGTGGAGGTGTTTCTTGGTAAGGAGAGCGTTTTGTTTGTGGATGCTCCATTGCGTGGCGCCCCCGACGCGCTGAGTTATCAAAGGGAGGGCTTGCTGTTGCATAATAAAGTCCAGCGGACGTATGTGTGTGGACTGGATACGGTGCTGCGAAATGCTGATTTTTCAATGGATAGGGGCGAGCTTTCGTTCTCGGATACCAAGATATTGATGATAGGAAATGCTAATAAAGACTATTGGATTCGTGATGACGAGATGCTGCAAGTCAATTACTTGGTTGTTGGAGATTGCGGGACTTATGACATGCGGCGGATATTGAAAACTGTTTCGTGCGATACGGTTGCAATCGGATGCGGCGGCAAACCGTGGAAAATGAATGGGTTGCTCAACTTGTGCCAAGAACGTAATCTTCCTTGCAAAGACTTGCGGAACAACGGCGCGTTGGTGTTCTTGATGCAAAATAATTGAATGGCGTTTTGTGCATGTAGAATGATGATTTTGTGTGGCTGGCATTTGCGGTTTTCGGTCGCTGAATGCAATTCTTGAAAGTATCTTCGGTCTAAAATCAAATTGTTGATTCATAAGTCGCACTATTTTCGTATCTTTGCAAGTTCATTATTATATAAAGAAAACTATAACGTTTTGAAAACAAAAAGACTACTTTCCGTGGCAATGCTGGGCGCATTGCTTGTCGCTGTTAATCAGACTAATGCTCAGTCTTCTGCGACCGACTTCCTCAATGTGTTACGTCTCGAAGCGCGTGCCGACTTTGAATTCAATCATCTTCATACGCAGACCCCTGTCGCTTCGGGTTTTGATGTCAATGATGAGAATCCTTATGGCTTCGTAGGCAAATATTTCAACATCCACATGGGTGGCGATTTAGGTGGCGGATTTACTTACTATTATCGCCAACGTATTGTCGCCAATGCGGGCCATGTTAGGTTTTTCGACAACACCGATTTCCTCTATCTCAACTACAAGATGAACGATCGCTGGTCGTTTCGTTTGGGAAAGGACGCTTTGGCTGTGGGTGGCTTTGAATACGACGCACCTCCTATCGATGTGTTTTTCAACGGCTACTACTGGGATCAATACTACTGCTTCCAACTTGCGGCTTCCGCAGCCTACCATTCCAAGGACAACAAGCATCTGCTGATGTTTCAGGTGGCCAATGCTCCCTATCATCACCACGACACGCCTTATAGTCCCAACAGTCTGTTGACCTATAACTTGTATTGGATGGGTCACATGGGCCATTTCCATACCCTCTATTCTATCGGAATGGTGGAGAGAGACCCCGGAACTTTTATGAGCAACATCGCGTTGGGCAGCAAATTGGTATATGACAAGTGGGATATGTATCTCGATTTGATGCATCGCGCCTCATCAACCTCGCAGCTCGACGCCAACTGGGCGGTGATTTCACGTCTGGCCATCCATCCCAACAACAATCTTACACTTTTTGTAAAGGGTGGCTACGAGCAAAATCTTGACGATGATGAGTGGGACGCTTATATCCACGGCGCTACACCTTGGGACTGTCTGGCTCAGCCTGGACAAATCTACGGTTTCTATGGCGCTGGTGTAGAGTATCGTCCTGCCGTCTGTCGCGATGTTCGTTTCCATGCTTTTGTGGCAAATTTCGAAACTCGCCATGCCGCCACTACCGATAATGCCTATACCGATGTCGATCTCAAAGTCAATGTGGGCGTTACATGGGATATCAATGTGTTGAAAATGTTGAAAAAACATTGATGCAAAAGAATAGAGTTTAGACAATAATCCTGATTATGAAAACCAGACCGATTTTTACCCATTCCTATTCTAAGATAGTGGAAAAACTCTTCTCTCGTGTCGAGAGTCTGTTCCATTTGAAGAATCCTATCAAGTTCACCCACAAGCGGTCCTTTGAGGCAATCGTTTTCTTGGTCTGCTTCTTGGGGTTCTTTGGCGTGCTTGCTTGGAAAATGACTCTGCCCAATATGCTGAACACTTTCATGCAGACAGCCTATCATCTGTTGCTTGAAACGGTGTTTTACATCATGGCAATTTGCGTGCTGATGGGTGCTATCAGCAAGTTGCTTACGGAGTTCGGCGTAGTGAGACTGATGGAAAATATCCTGCGTGTCTTGATGAAGCCGCTTTACAACCTCCCCGGTGTGGCTGCATTGGGTGCGGTAATGACGTTTCTGAGCGACAATCCTGCCATCATTTCCTTGGCTCAGGACAAGAATTTCGCGCGTTATTTTAAGAAATACCAATTGGTTTCGCTTACCAATTTTGGTACGGCCTTTGGTATGGGACTCGTGGTGATAGCTTTCATGACGGGACTCGGTTTCGGCAAAGGCGCTTTGGTTGGTTTGGTTGGCGCCTGTATCGGAAGCATTGTTTCTACGCGTCTGATGCAGCGTTTCACACTCAAGGCATATCCTGAATTGGACGTTGCTGTTTGTGAGGCTTCGGGCGACGAACAACAGATTTCTTTCAAGAGCGAAGGCAGCGTGTTTATGCGTTTCCTCAACTCTCTGCTCGACGGTGGCAAGGATGGCGTGGGCATCGGTTTTGCCATCATTCCCGGCGTGCTTTGTATCTCTACAATCGTGATGATGCTCACTTTCGGGCCTTCGGGAGAGAATGGTCAATATATGGGTGTCGCCTATGAGGGTGTGCCCGTAATCACTTGGCTTGCCGAAAAGGTACAGTTTATCTTCGACTGGCTCTTTGGATTCAAGAATGGCGCCTTGATTTCGTTCCCCATCACCGCTTTGGGCGCAGTGGGTGCCGCCATCGGTCTGGTGCCGCGCTTTATCGCAGAAGGCATCATCGACAACAACGCCATTGCAGTGTTCACCGCTATGGGTATGTGCTGGAGCGGTTTTTTGAGCACCCATACCGCCATGCTCGACTCGCTGGGCTATCGAAAACTCATTGGCAAGGCTATCGGAGCGCACACAATCGGCGGCCTTATTGCTGGTATTTCTGCCCACTGGCTGTTTGTGCTGTTGGCACTGGTGTTTTAGTCAGAGGCGGGAACAAATGGTCTAAGCAAAAGCAACTAAAACCTAATACTTGAAGCTTAAAACTTGAAACATAGGATTTGCAAGCTTAAAACTCAAAACTTAAAACTTGAAACAACAATATGACTCCATTAGTAAGTATCATTATGGGCAGCACTTCTGATCTGCCCGTTATGGAGAAGGCTTGTCAGTTCTTTGAAGAAATGGAGATTCCTTTCGAGGTGAACGCCCTCTCTGCTCATCGTACACCTGCTGAGGTGTCGGATTTTGCCCGCAACGCACAGTCGCGTGGCATCAAGGTCATCATCGCTGGTGCCGGAATGGCTGCCGCTCTGCCTGGCGTGATTGCCGCCGAAACTCCGCTTCCTGTCATTGGTGTGCCCATCAAGGGTAGTGTTCTCGAAGGTCTCGATGCCACTTTCGCCATCATGCAAATGCCTCCGGGAATTCCCGTGGCAACGGTTGCCATCAATGGCGCACAGAATGCCGCTATTCTTGCCATGCAGATGATGGCTTTGGGTGACGAAGCGTTGATGCAGAAACTGACGGCCTACAAACAAGGTCTCAAGAAAAAGATTGTCAAGGCCAACGAAGAACTCTCACAGCTTAGCTATAAGTTCAAGGTTTAGTGAATAGTGACTGGTGATTAGTGATTAGGGGATGGCTTAAAACTTAAATACTTAAAACTTAAAACTCTTATGATTACCATCGGCATTACGGGTACGCTTGGCGCGGGAAAAGGTACCATAGTGGATTATCTTGTACAGAACAAGGGCTTTGTCCATTATTCTGTGCGTAGTTTTATTACCGAAGAAATCAAGCGCCGCAATATGCCCGTCAACCGCGACAGTATGACCGAAGTTGGCAATGACTTGCGTGCGCAGCATAGTCCTTCCTACATCGTAGAGCAACTCTATGCGCAGGCACAGGCTTCTGGCTGCAACTGCATCATTGAGAGTGTGCGTACCCCTGGTGAGATTGCCGCTTTGCGTGGCAAGCCCAATTTCTACCTCTTTGCCGTAGATGCCGACCCCAAGGTACGCTACGAGCGTGCCGTGCTGCGTGGTTCGGAAACCGACCATGTGTCGTACGAGACATTCATTGCTAACGAGCAACGTGAGATGACCTCTGATGACCCCAACAAGCAGAATCTGAGGGTCTGCATCGAGCAGGCCGATTTCCGATTCGACAATGGCGGCAGCATTGAGGATTTGCACAAGCAGGTGGAAGAGGTGTTGAAACAGATCACATATCATCGTCCTTCGTGGGATGAGTATTTTATGGAATTGGCTAATGCGGCTTCCCGTCGCGCCACGTGCGACCGTGGACGTAGCGGCTGCGTTATCGTGAAGGATCGACAGTTGTTAGTTACGGGTTATGTAGGATCGCCCGCAGGCTTGCCTCATTGCGACGAAGTGGGACATTTGTTCCGCAAAACCATCGAGGAGGACGGCTCCATCAGCAACCATTGTGTGCGTACTGTCCATGCCGAACAAAATGCCATCTGCCAGGCTGCCCGCAGGGGCATCGCCCTGGAAGGCGCCACGCTCTATTGCCGTATGACTCCTTGTCGTACTTGTGCTATGCTCATCATCAATTGCGGCATCAAACGCGTGGTTTGTGAGCGCAAATACCATAGCGGTGCCGAGAGTGAGGAACTCTTCCGTCAGGCTGGCGTGCAACTGGAATTCTTCCACGATGAAATCCAGCATTACGAGAATCAGTGATTAGTGACTGGGAAGTTGGAAACGTTTTTGGTCGCTAAATTTTGAGACAAAATAAAAAGAGGATGTCCCAGGACATCCTCTTTTTTGATAAATCTAATCAGCGATTAAGCTTCAACGATTGCACCAGTGGGGCAAACGTCTGCGCAAGTACCGCAGCTAGCGCATTTGTCAGCATCGATTTTGTAGATGTCGCCTTCGGAGATAGCTCCAACGGGGCATTCGTCGATACAAGTACCGCAAGCAGCGCATACGTCAGTGATTTTGTAAGCCATTGTATTTAGTTTTTAAGGTTAATAACGTTTGCAAAGATACGAAAAATAATTGACAATTGGCAATTGATAATTGATGATTACGTTTCAAATGCTTAAAATATAACGATTAAGACATCAAACTTTTGTCATTGAAGGCTATCAATCACACGTTTCATCACTTTGCTGGGAATGCCGTGTTCGTGGAGAATTTGATAGACGGCCTGCTCGATGGGCATTGGAACATGAGCGGTTTTTCGCATCTGTTCGATACACTTGACGGCATAGTAACCTTCTGCAACCATTTTCATCTCCAACTGGGCGGCAGCAACGCTGCGACCATAGCCGATAAGATAGCCGAAAGTGCGGTTGCGGCTGAACTGAGAATAGGCCGTTACCAGCAAGTCTCCGAGGTAGGCAAGGTCGGTAATGCTTCGATCGCTGTCAGGCACCATCGTGCGCACAAACGACTCCATCTCTTTCAGTGCATTGGCGGTGAGTACGGCAACCATGTTGTCGCCGTAGCCAAGACCGTAGAAAATACCCGAGGCAACGGCATAGATGTTCTTCATTGCGGTGGCATACTGGATGCCTTGGATGTCGTTTGAAGCGGTGGTGCGGATATATTTGCATTCCAGTTTTCCGCGTATAGACTCCACCAGTTGGTTGTTGGACGACGCAACGGTAAGAAAGGTCATCTTGCGACGTCCTACTTCTTCGGCGTGCGATGGCCCGCTGACGATGCAAAGGTTGTTGTAGTCAATGCCATAGGCGTTGTGGAGATAGTCTGTCACAATCTCGTTGGTCTCGGGAATGATGCCTTTGACGGCTGAGCAAAACGCCTTGGTGCGGAGCATTTCGGGGTCGCACTGCGAGAGTGCTTTGTGGATGAATACTGATGGAACGACAACAAATATTTCATCGGATTGCGCAACAATCTCGTTGATGTCGGCGCTGATGTGTAGTCTGTTGGGGTCGAGTTCGGTTTCGCTGAGATAAACGGGATTGCAGTGTTCGTTGCGGATGCCTTCGATGATTTCTGGCTCGCGCACCCACCAGTTGATTTCTCTTTTCTTGTCTTCGAGTAGCACACTTACGATGGCTGTCGCCCAAGTGCCGCTTCCAAGTAGTCCTATCATTGGAGTTCTAAGTTTTGAGTTTTAAGCTTTATGTAGCAGTGATGAGTTTTTGTAGTGTACGTATTCTAACAAAATGCAAAGTTACTATTTTTTATTCAAAAAACAGGGATGTTAAAATTTCTTTACAAACAATTATTGTTAAGATTTTGTGATAGGAAGTAATAGATAGGACAATGTGTGCGAAAACCTCTTACCGCGAAAGCGACGTTTTGTGATTGTTTGTATTTTTTTTCGTATCTTTGCGGTTATGAATTGGAAACTGCAAAGTATAGGATTCGTCTTGCTGATGTGCCTTCTATCAATGGGAAAGGTTTCTTTCGGACAGGTTCGTGAGGATTTTTCCGATGGGGATTTGTCGGTGAATCCAACATGGTTGGGCGATTTGGGTAATTTCCGTACCACAACATCTTCGGCGGTTCCCGCTGCTATGAAGCCTGCCTTGCAATTGTACGACACCGTTCAAGGTGTTTCCAAATTGTATGTGCGACACGATTTTATCGCTGCCGATACTGTGGAATGGTCTTTTTGGGTGAAACTCTCCTTCAAACCCTCCAATCAAAACCATTTTCGGTTTTATCTTTATGGCGATTCTTCGTGTTTTACGCAGTTTGCTACGGAGGCGCTTTGCGTAAAGATTGGAGGTTCGGAGAAGGCTGTGTCGTTGTGCGAGGACCATGCTGCTACGGAAGCCACGGATACGGCGTTTCTGAAGTCCGGCGACGACCTGTTGAATAAGTCTGTTAATCAGTTGCGTGTGAGGGTGCAACGCATTCCAGGAGGAACGTGGAACCTGTGGATTGACAGCGTCGGCGGCGAGGCTCCCGACTATGCGTTTGTCGGTTCTGTTGTTTATGGTACCGACAGTGCTTTCGCTCGTGCCAAATATGCAGGCTTTTGTTGCATCTACACTTCCTCCAATGCCACGAAGTTTTATATCGACGACATTGTGATAAAGTCCTCTTCTGACGTGGAAGAACCTCCGCAGGTTGATGATACCGTATGGGTGAAGTCGGGCAATTTGTTGGTCAGCGAAATCCTTTTCAATCCTCCCGCAGGTGGCGTGGATTATGTGGAATTATACAACCACAGCGACGATTCTGCGCATTTAAAGGACATCTATTTGGCTCAGATGAAAAACGACGAAATCTCAAAATTGTACGCTTCGGATACTTCCTATATAGTTGCTCCTCACGACTATGTGGTGTTTACTACCGATGCCGCTTGGGTGCGCGCAAACTATCAGGTGCGCTATCCGTCCAAGTTGGTACAGGTTCCATCGATGCCTTCCTATAACGATGCGTCGGGAACGGTGATGGTGGTGTGGCGAGACTCTTCGGTGATGGATCGTTTCGACTATGATGAGTCGATGCATAGCCGTCTGATTAAAGATCCCGAAGGGGTTGCGTTGGAACGTCGTGCTTTTGATGTGAGTGCGTCCGCTCAGGGCAATTGGTATTCGGCAGCTTCTACGGCTGGATACGGCACGCCGACATTCGCAAACTCCCAAAGCAAGGAATTCCTGTTTTTGCAGGATGATTTTCATTTTGAACCAGAACTTTTTTCTCCAGATGGCGATGGTTATAACGATTTGTGCGATATGACCTACGAGCTGACTGACGCCGACCTCATGGCGAATGTGACCATCTATGACGAGCATGGACGTATCTGTCGTCATCTTTTGCGTAATGCAACCTTGGGCAGCCATGGCAGTGTGTCTTGGGATGGCACCGATGATAATGGCGTCCGTATCCATCAAGGTGCCTATGTCGTTGTGGTTGAGGCCTTCGGTCTTGACGGCAAGAAGCAATTCGTCAAGAAGACAGTTTATTGCGTGTATTGAAGATTTGAAGATTTGAAGATTTGAAGATTAGAAGATTTGGAGATTTGTTGATTTGAAGATTTGTTGATTTGGAGATTTGAAGGGAATCTTCCTATTCACAATTCACTATTGGAGATTTGAAGAATTATGTAATGAACTAAAAATAATATTTTATGCAAAACGTTTTTGAAAACCTAAAACCTGCCAATGTATGGCGCTATTTTGATGAAATCATGCAGATTCCACGTCCTTCCAAGCATGAAGAGAAGGTCTCTGCCTATCTGCAAAAATTCGGCAAGGACCTCGGTCTTGAGACCTTGAGCGATAGCTTGGGCAACGTGCTTATCCGCAAACCTGCCAGCAAGGGCTATGAAAAATCCGCTGGCGTCTGCCTTCAGGCTCACATGGATATGGTGTGCGAAAAAAACGGCGACAAGGTGTTTGATTTCCTGAAGGATGGCATCCAGCCGATTCTCGATGGTGAGTGGCTTACCGCCGACGGCACTACGCTGGGCGCTGACGATGGTATTGGTGTTGCCGCCATTTTGGCTATTCTCGCCGACAACTCCCTGGAACATGGCCCGCTGGAGGCTTTGTTCACCGTTGATGAGGAAACGGGTCTGACGGGCGCCAACGGCTTGGCTACCGACTGGCTGAAGAGCGAGATTCTCCTCAATTTCGACGACGAAGACGAGGGCGAATACTGCATCGGTTGCGCCGGCGGTATCGACACCACGGTGGCTATCGACTATACCACCCGTCCTGTTCCCGCTGGCGAAAAGTCCTATCGCGTACGTGTATATGGCCTGAAAGGCGGCCATAGCGGCGACGACATCAACAAGGGCCTTGGCTGCGCCAACAAGATGCTTACCCGTATCCTTTGGAATGGTACGCAGGACTGCAAAATCGGAATGGCTCGTATTGATGGTGGCAACTTGAGAAATGCCATCGCCCGAGAGGCTTGGGCCGACATCGTAGTGGCTGAGGAATATGACGCCCGTTTTTGCGCTATGGTGAAGGACTTCGCCGAGAAGATCAAATTCGAGTTCCGCTCCACCGAACCTGGTCTGCAAATCGAACTCCAGCCTATCGACCAGCCTGAATGTCTCATCGACCGTCAGACTCAGTATAACCTCTTGGACGCACTCTACGCTTGCGCCCACGGCGTGTTGGCAATGAGCCGCGAGATACCCAATTTCGTTGAGACTTCTACGAACCTTGCTTCCGTCAAGATGGATGGCAAGCAGATTCATATCGCCACCAGTCAGCGCAGCTCGGTAGAGAGCGCCAAGTATGCCGCAGCGCAGAAGATTGAGGCAACTTTCCGCATGATTGGCGCACATGTAAGCCATGGCGACGGCTATCCTGGTTGGACTCCCAACCCCAACAGTCGCGTGCTGAAGGTTGGTGTGGATGTCTATAAAAAACTTTATGGCAAAGACCCCGTCGTGCGCGCTATCCATGCCGGTTTGGAGTGTGGCTTGATAGGGGAGAAGTATCCCAAGATGGACATGATTTCCTACGGTCCTACCTTGCGTGGCGTCCACAGCCCCGACGAGCGTATCGAAATCAAAACCGTTGAGATGTTCTGGAACCAGACGCTCGCCATCCTCAAGGCACTGAAATAGGATTTATGGATGATAAAATAATTAGGGGCGCCGTTCGGCGCCCCTCTATTTTTGTCAAAAAGGTTAATGGTTGGTTACTTGCAATGGGAATGCACTTCTTTCTGGTGATAGGGCTTTGACTCAGTCTTTGGTGAGGGTGAATGTAAACTGCTTTTGAAGGCGGTTTCGACATTTCAGTAGGACGTACCAATACAGCCCGACGCAGAGCAATGTACCGAGTGCGGACCAGAGCTCGCCAATTGTAAAATAGAGAACGAGAAATGTGGTGAGTAGCAGCAACGAGGGCAGTACGTATGCCAAAAAGACCGCTTTCAGACCGAGTCCTTCATCAATGCTTACCGTTACGTTGTCTCCCACGGCGTAGTCTTGCCATGCATCGGTCTCCACTTCCACCACTTTGTCTTTCTTCTCGGCGAAGGTGCAGCTGCTGTGGCTGTGGCAGGTTGCGCAGGCACTGATGACTTCTATCTTTACAAATACGCTGCCACGGCGGCTTTTGCTTGCGGGCGCGGTTACTTGTTCTACTATTCCGGGATGTGATGCAATATGGGACACGGTGAGAGAATTAAGAATTGACTTTGACATTAATTTGGAGATTAGAAGATTTCTATTGTCAGCCCGCAGTTCGCTAATCACTAATCTACGGGAGTATTAGATTTTTTCTACGTCGGAGTTGTATATCCAGCCTTTGTTGCCGTCGGCGAGGGCGATTTTGTACCAATCTCCTACGCTTTCTTCAATGGTCACTTTGGTGCCTTCGTGCAAAAGGAACTTGTCAACACTGCTGTTCTCTGGCGAACTCTTTACTGCTGCAGCTGGCATCATTACGATGGCGTGATTGTGGTTGTCGCGTTTGTGGATGCTGGAGATGCTGCTGGTGATGGAGAAAATGAGCAGTATCAACGCCACAAGGCTGGAGGCAAGCATAATCTTGCGTGTTTTGTAATCTTTGCTGAGAACGAACACCACGACAATTCCGCACAACAATGCCGTGAACAAAAGTACGGCGATGAGCCATCCCGTGGGAGAAAACCAGTGTTGGATGACTTTGAACCATCGGGTTAGGAAGAAACTGGGAAGGGAAGAAATCTTGTCTTGGATTTTGGAGTTGCAGAGATCCAGATTTTCGCGTGCTTCCTTGTCGGATGGATTGATGGTGAGTGCGCGTTCGTAGTTGAGAATGGCTCTTCCCATCTCCATTTGGCGGTAGTAGCAGTTGCCGAGGTTGTAGTAAAGTGTGGCGGATTGGTAGCCTTCGGAAAGGATGGATTCGTAGTCGGCTATCGCCTGCTGGTAGTTGTTGGCGGTATAGGCTTTGTAGGCCTGTTGCATCTTTGCCGTAGGTTGTGCGCATATTGTGGATGCCGACAGACAGAGGATGAGAATGAAGGAAAGGTTGCGTATCATGTTGAGGGCTTTGTCGTAGATGCCTTGTTTCTTTTTGCTACTGTCGCCTGGGGCGAAACGGGCGAAATCGACATCTTCGAGGGTTTGCAGGATTTGTGCTTGCTGTTCTTGGGAAACTTGCTTCTCTTCGAGGTTCTGTCGCACGGTGTCGGATGAAAGTTGGGCAAGGTTGATGTTGAACTTGTCGGAGAGGCAGCCCCAGATGGCTTTGTAAATCTCTTCGTAGAACTTGTTGTCGTCGCCGCTGCGCAGATGTTTTTCGGCATTCTTGAGACGTCTGCGAGCCTCTTTGGTGGCGCGGCGCAGACGGGTGCCGGCGATGTCTTGTTGTGCCTGCTGTTTCTTGAGACCGATGACCATTGCCACAATTGTGGCGAGGATAATTGCCGCCAAAGCACTCCAGAACCAGAAGGGAACCGATGTCGCGTCTTTGCGTTGCAACGAGGTGTTGCTCTTGACATAGTTGATGTCGGAGTTGAGCAGTTTGACGTCGCTCTGGTTGCTGCTCACGTTTTTCATTGCGTTGGGGTCGCCTTTCTCGACGTGGAGCGGGATTGCGGGCACCTGCTTGGTGACGTAAGAACCTTTTTGCGGGTCGAAATAGACAAAATTGAACGCGGGAATCTCGTAGTCGCCTTGGCTGCGGGGAATGACAATCCATTCAAAGGTGCGGCTGCCGCTCACGCCGCCATCGTTGCGGTTTATTTTGTCGTTGACCTGTGGGTCATAGACCTCGAAGGTGGATGGAAAATCAGTTGTGGGTTCGTTGATGAGCATCAAGTTGCCCGAACCGCTGATGGTCACATGGTAGGTAATGGCTTCGTTGGCCTTGACGGTGCGTGTGTCCACGTCGCCCTTGACGTCAAAGTTGCCTACACCGCCACAATAGTTGTCAGGAGCCGATGGAAGCGGACGTACATTGACGTTGAGCGTGTTGGTGCGCAGGTGCTTCTCAACGGCTTGTGTGGGATTGAAGAAGGCGTCGTCGAAGAGGTCCCAGATACTGTTGGACCGTCTGCGTTGACGTTGTACCATGGCAAGAACGTCAAGGTCGAGCGGCGAGATCGTAAGCTTGCCGCTTTCCTGGGCGAAAAGGGCTCCACGGCGAATCTCCGCCACTTGGTAGGTCATTCCGTTGAGGGTCTCTTCGTATTGTTTGATTTCGCGGCCTTCACTCAAGTCTTCTGCCCAGAAACCTTTGTTGCCGGGCAGTTTGTCGATTTGAAACTGACTGATGGGTACGCGAGTGTAGATTTTGTAGGTGATGATAACTTGCTCTCCTTGATAGGGATTGCTTTTGTTGATGCTGGCGCGGGCGAAGAGTGATTTGCCGTCAATCTCGGTGGCTTGTTGCTGTTGTGGTTGTTGCTGTTGTGATTGTGCGCCCCATCCACGTTGCTGCTGCGCTTGTTGCTGTTGCTGAGGATTTCCTTTTTCCACCTTGATGGTGAAACTGTTGCTGCTGATCTTCTTGCCGTCAACGGTACAACTGGCAGGACCAATGGTGAAGGTGCCTTCCACATCGGCTCCGATCACGTAGCTGAATCCGTTGCTGACGCTGCGAGAAACATTCCCGTTGATGATGCTCATACTGGTAGAGGATGAGCGGTTGGGACCGCTCAAGACGCTCAGACCTTTGAAGGTGGGTGCACGAAAGTCTTTGGCGTTGCCATTGACCTCGAAGGTGACTTGAAACCGTTGTCCTACGGCTACTACAGAGGGCGCCTGAACGGAAATCTCTTGTGCGAAGATGGCAAATGAATACAAGAGGCTAAGTGCGAGAACGACAATTCTTTTATACATTGTTTTGGATAAAGACATCTTTCTTTGGCAGTTAAGAGTTTTGGGTTAAGAATTAAGAGTTGAGTGTTATAAGTGGAACGTGGATTTTGATGGCTACCAATCCTTTTCTATTCTTCCAGCTTGGCCAACGGCGACTTTCTTGTTTTGGTCTTTCATTGTGTTTTTCTCGTTGTTGCGAACGGCTTCCAACAAACGTTCAGCATCTTCTTTCTTTTGCTTTTGAGCTTGCTGCTGTTGTTGGTTCTGTTTTTGCTGCTGGTTTTGATTCTGTTGATTCTTATTTTGTTGGTTTTGATTCTGTTGGTCTTTGTTTTGTTGCCCCTTGTTTTGCTGGTCTTTGTTCTGGTCTTGATTCTGTTGTCCTTGACCTTGCTGATCCTTGTTCTGTTGGTCTTGGTTTTGTTGCCCGCCACCGTTCTGATTTTGCTGGTTTTGTTGCTGTTGTTGTGCTTGTGCCAGTAGTTTTTTTGCGTAGGAGAGGTTGTAGCGTGTGTCTTCGTTCTTCGGGTCGAGTTTCATCGCCTCTTGGTAACTGTTGACGGCTTGCTGAAAGTTCTGCATCCCGTTTTGACGGTCTTTCAACCCTGCTTGCAAGTAGCTATTGCCTAGATTGTGAAAGCAGTCGCGACGCTGTTTTTTGTCCATTTTAGGATTTTCGATGGCTTTTTGGTAGTGTGTGGCAGCTTCCTCATAGTGTTTCTGCTTGTAGAGCGTATTTCCGAGGTTGTATTGTCCGCGGTAGTAGGTGCTGTCTTGCTCCAACGCCTTGCGATATTTGGTCTCGGCGTTTTCGTAGCGTTCCTTGTTGTATTCTCGGTTGCCGCTGCGGATGTTGCTGCGAATAGTGCTTTCCTGCGCTGCCAGCGCGAGGAAAGTACATGTCATCATTAAAAAAAGAATATGTCGTTTCATTTTTTTGCTCCAATTATCTTTTCCCAATTGATTTTTCGATTCTTGCGCTCAAAAATGAGCAATTCTGCCACTAGCAGAATGAATGCTGCCGTAAGCGGATACTGATAGCGGCTCTCGTATTCCGAGAACATTGCGTCGTCGTAGTGGCTTTTCTCCAGTTTGTCAATCTGGTCGAGCACTTTCTGAAGGTCGGCGTTCACGTTGCCGGCACGCACGTAGATGCCTTTGCCTGCATGGGCGATACCTTCCAACATCTGCTCGTTGAGCTGTGTGGTCACGGTGTTGCCTGTCATGTCCTTTTTGTAACCTACACGTTGGCCTCCGCGATAGGATGGTATGGGTGCTCCTTCGGGAAGTCCCATGCCTATGGTGCACACCAAAATGCCCTCTTCGGCGGCTGTTGCGGCGGCGGCTTCGGCGTCGTCTTCATGGTTCTCGCCATCGGAGATGACAATGATGGCGCGGCTTTTGTTCTTCTCCCATTCGCGGTCGGGGTCGTCGTAGCCAAAGGTTGACATGGCTTTCTCAATGGCGTCGCCGATGGCGGTACCTTGAGTGGCAATCATCTCGCAGTCAATCTGGTCGAGGAAAAGTTTTACGGCGCTGTAGTCGTTGGTGAGTGGCATTTGAATGTAACTGCTGCCAGCAAAAACCACAAGCGAAATGCGGTCGCCCGCCATTTGGCTCATAAGGTTTGATACTACTTTCTTGCTGCGCTCCAGACGGTTGGGCTGAATGTCTTCCGCCATCATACTGTTAGAGACGTCGAGACATATCGCCACGTCGCCACCGATGTGTTCGCCTTTCACCAGTTTGCTTCCCATTTGGGGATTGGCGATGGCGAGAATGATGCAACCCAACGCGGCAAGCAATAGACAGAATTTCAAAGTAGGACGCCACGAAGAAGCGTCAGGAATGAGTCGCCCGAACATCGATTTGTCGGCGAATTGTGCCAACCTTTGTTTCCCTTTGTGTTGCATCCAAATCCATACAGCCAAAAACAAGGGCAACAAAAGCAACAAATATAATAAATCAGGATGTTGAAAATGAATCATTTTAGGTGAATAGTGAATGGTGAATGGTAAATAGAGGAGATGGGTGGAACCTTTTAGGGTGTACTGCGGAAATAGAAAAGGCCGAGTATGAATTCCAGAAGCAGGGAGCAGAGCGCAATGAGCAGGAAAGGCAGGTATTCGTCTTTCTGTTGGGCGTATTGCGTAACGTCGATTTTGCTTTTTTCCATCTGATCAATCTCGTCGAAGATGGATTCAAGTGATTTCTTGTTGGTTGCGCGAAAATATTGTCCGTCTTTGGTTGATTTTGCCATTTGTGTCAGCAAGGGCTCGTCAATTTCCACGTCGATGTTTTGGTAGCGGATGTGTCCAAATGGGTCGCGGAAAGGGTAGGGGGCGAGTCCCATGGTGCCCACGCCAATGGTGTAGAGACGGATGTCGTACAGTGCTGCGATTTCGGCGGCACTCTGAGGGTCAACAGATCCTTGGTTGTTGATGCCATCGGTGAGCAAAATGATGACTTTGCTCTTGGCTTCGCTGTCCTTGATGCGGTTGATGGCTGTGGCGAGTCCGTCGCCAAGGGCGGTGCCGTCTTTCAACAAACCGGTCTTGAGGTTCGAAAGTTGGTCCAACAGCACTTTGTGGTCTATGGTGAGGGGAACTTGCGTGAAGGCTTCGCCGGCAAAGACAACGAGACCCATACGGTCGTTCTTCCTGCCGTCGATGAAATTTGCTGCCACTTTCTTCGCCGCTTCCAGTCGGTTGGGCTTGAAGTCTTCGGCGAGCATACTGCCGCTGACATCCATGGCCATCACGATGTCGATGCCTTCCACCTTCATTTCTTGTCGGCTGAGCATCCGTTGAGGACGAGCCAGCGCGACGATGACGGCGGAGATTGTGATGAGTCGCAATGCTACCAACAATGGATAGGCACGTTGGCGGAAGGTCTTGTGGGCGTTCTTGAAAAGCCCAATATTGGAGAATTGCAGGGCGGGTTTCTGTTTGCGGTAGCGCAGAATGTACCATACGATAAGCAGTGGCACTACAACCAGCAGCCACAGCATCCAGGGTCTTGCAAATGTGTAATCGCTCATGCTTGTTCCTCCTTTCCAGCCTCGGTTGCGGACTTGTCGGCTTCGGCTTTGCGTATAAATTCGGTAGCGTTGTTCATGGAGCGGTCGTGCTCGTAGGGCAAAGGCTCCGATTTGGCGAACTTGACCATGTCGGCGGTCTGCAGAATGTCGGCAAGCAGTGCGGAAGCGTTGCTGTCCGTAGTGTTGCGATGAACGTTGTTGAACTGCTCGATGGTCTGGTCGCTGGTCATCTCGGTAGAGGCGATGCCGTAGCGTTTCTCCAGATAGTTGCGCACGATGTCGGTGAGCTCGGTGTGGTATTCCTTGATGCGACCTTGTTGCCATAACTGTTTCAACCGCAAAGCTTCCAAATCGTTCAACGCTTTTTGGTCGGCGGGTAGTGGCGGAGCCTTGGGAATGGAGATGATGGGTTGGTTGGCTTTTTTGCGTTTAACGATATAGCAGATGCCGAAAATCAGCGCTGCTACAACGATGGCGAGCAATATCCAACGGAAGATTTCCCAGAAAGTGTAGGGCTCTTTCATAATGGGACTGATGTCGCGGATGTCGGCCTTGGTGGTATCTACGTTGGGCACGTCGTTGACTGTCAGCTGAATGGAATCATTTCCCAATTTGAGCCAGTGCAAGCCTATTTCAAAGCAAGTGAGGGTGGTTTTTTGTACGATTATCTGCTTGTTGTTCTCGTTGGTGGTATCCAGCCATTGTTGCAGCGCAACGATGTTGCCTTGGTTGAGCTCGTCAAGAGTGGGGAAGTTCGGCCCATAGACACTCAGCGTGACTTGGTCGCCGATGAGTATGCTGTCGCGGTCGAGCGAGAAATTCTGTGCGCTCAACCCGCTCACGCCACACAAGACGATGATGCATAAAAGTATTCTTTTCATGATAGTTCGAACCTCATTTAATAGTCAATGGTCATCGCATCCTGAACAATTTCATCAGCGGTTTTACGAAATCTTCGCCCGTGTAGAGCTCTGTTTGGTCGATGCCGTATTTTTTCAGTGTTTCGTCGGTACGTTTGCGGTGTTGTTCGTAGGCGTTGGCGAACTCGTCGCGCGTTTGCTTGCTTGCGGTGTCCACCCAGATGGTCTGTCCGCTTTCGGGATCGTAGAACTTTGCCAGTCCGAGGTTGGGCAACTGCTGTTCCTTCTCGTCGGTGATGCGCACCGCCACGAGATCGTGCTTGTTGGCGGCAATCTTCAACGCATCGCTATAGTTCTCGTCGTAGAAGTCGCTGAGCAGAAATGCCGTACAGCGTTTCTTGATGACGTTGGTGAAGTATCGCAACGCCTCGGTTAGGTTGGTGCCGTTGCTTTCGGGCTGGAAAGTGATGAGCTCGCGGATGATGCGTAGGATATGAGTGCGACCCTTCTTGGGAGGAATGAATTTCTCGATATGGTCGCTGAAGAAGATTACGCCCACTTTGTCGTTGTTTTGGATGGCACTGAAAGCAATGGTGGCGGCCACTTCGGCAACCAGCTCTTCCTTGAACTGGTGGTTTGTGCCGAAATGGTTACTGCCGCTGGTGTCCACCAACAACATAACGGTAAGTTCTCGCTCTTCTTCGAAAATCTTGACGTAAGGGTGATTCAGTCGTGCCGTCACGTTCCAGTCAATGCTGCGCACGTCGTCGCCGTATTGATATTCACGCACTTCGCTGAAAGCCATACCCCTCCCTTTGAAAGCGCTATGGTATTCACCCGAAAAAAGCTGTCGGGAGAGCCCTCTGGCCTTTATCTCGATTTTTCGAACCTTTTTTATGATTTCGCTATCTTGTTCCACTTTCGTTTTCGTTTTCGTTAGTCACAAGTCACAAATCATTAATTCCTGTTCTCTGGTCACTATTAGGGCACATCCACTCTGTTGAGGATTTCGTTGACCAGTTCTTCGCTGGTGATGTTCTCGGCTTCGGCTTCGTAGGTGAGACCCACGCGGTGGCGGAGCACATCCATGGCGATGGCGCGCACGTCTTCGGGAATGACGTATCCTCTTCGATGAAGGAATGCGTAAGCCTTGGCGGCTGCTGCGAGGTTGATGCTTCCACGGGGAGATGCGCCGTAGCTGATCATTCCGTTCAATTTATCGAGACCGTACTGCCCTGGGAAACGGGTTGCGAAAATAATGTCGGTGATGTAGTTCTCAATCTTTTCGTCCATATAGACTTCACGAACCAATGCGCGTGCGTGAAGGATGTCTTCGGGTTTCAAGATGGGCTGCTGTGTCGTGAAACCGCCGCACATCTGCTGGTGAAGGATTTGACGCTCTTCTTCGCGGGTAGGATAGCTGATGACCACCTTGAGCATGAAACGGTCCACCTGTGCCTCGGGCAGGGGATAGGTTCCCTCCTGTTCAATGGGGTTTTGCGTAGCCATTACCAAGAAAGGCTCTTCCAACTTGAAGGTGCTTTCGCCGATGGTCACTTGTCGTTCCTGCATGGCTTCGAGCAGTGCACTCTGGACCTTTGCCGGAGCACGGTTGATTTCATCCGCAAGAATCAAGTTCGAGAAGATGGGACCCTTCTTGACGTCAAAACGTTCGTTCTTCTGGCTGTAGATCATGGTGCCGATAAGGTCGGCGGGAAGCAAGTCGGGGGTGAACTGTATGCGGCTGAACTTGGCGTCGATGGCTTTGGCGAGGGTGGTGATTGTCATTGTCTTGGCCAAACCAGGAACGCCTTCCAACAAAATGTGTCCGTTGCTGAGCAGTCCTATCAGCAGACTTTCAACCATGTGTTTTTGTCCTACGATGTTTTTGCGAATCTCGTTGCTCAGAGCCTCTGCAAAAGCGCTTTCCTGTGCTATGCGTGCGTTGAGCTCTTGAATGTTGACAGTTTCGTTCATATTGTTATATGTTTTCAAATAATTCAAAAAAAAAAGTTAGAAACAAAATCTTTAATAATAAAAATATTCCCTAATAACGTCGTTTGATTTTCTTTTATTGTTTAATCGAAAAAAACAAACTGAGATTTTAAGATTGTTTTAACTAAAAGAAAATGCGCTTGCAAGGTGGCGTCGGGAAAGCAAAAGACAAGTGTTGTAA
>JAGHVO010000049.1 GCA_018064245.1 Candidatus Colimorpha pelethequi | reverse complement strand
TTGATTTCATCCAATGTCTGTTGCGCCGCTGTCAGAGTTGTGTCAATTGATGACTGGTATGTGGACTCGATTTTGTTGGATACAAAAACACTTACCGGAACCAGCAGAAAGATAGCAAGGCCAAACGCCAGAATCTTGCTCGCCGCCTTCCTGCAACCATCTCTGTTTATCAGCACATACAAAATGTAAAGAATACACGCCGCCGGAATGAGTATATAAAACGTGGCAAACCCAGCGATAGTCACCAGGTATTTTTCCAAAAACAAAGCACATACAATCAGCATAAACCATGTTGAAAGATCGGCTAGTTTATTGGCAATGGGTGTCGCAGCATCGCCTGGTATTGCGCTGATACCGACCGATGCCGCCGTGGTAGCCCCTGCCAGTTCCAAAACCGTAGTCTTCTTGCTATCCAAATATTGAATGGATTTTCCGTAAGCATCCGGCGAGGAAAAATACCTGCCGCATGCCAGCATCGACACCAGTAATACTGCAACAGCGATAGCAATAGAAATCCATTTTTGCCTTGTCATTTGTTTGTTCTCTTCCATCCAATTCCTCCTCAATTTTCTATAGTAGCTGATTATCGTCCATCAATTCGTGATTTATCTTTTAATGCACACAGTATTAGCGTAGTCATTACAAGCGCCCATCAAAATTATAATGTAGCAGCAACGCCCCACTCGGATTCAAGATCTTACTTGGCTTCGAGTGGGGCGTTTTCGTTTACGGCTATATTTTCGCAATCGGTATCGTTTTGGTTTGCGGGAACTGTTCTTTTGTGGCTTGGCAGATGTTATTTCAGTGTATACCGCCCGCTTGTATGGAACCGGTATTCTTCTGGACGGATTCGGGCTGCTTGATTTTCATCCCCTGGGCAGGCTGCTGCGGAGCTGCGGCTTGAGACTTCTGAATGAATTCCTGATCAAGCTTGTTGAGCAAACGATTCACCTTGGCCTGATTATTCAAAACTGCCATATATTTTCCTTTTTCCATCATCTTTTCGATCATGTCGCGGAATTCGGGGGTCTGCTGGATTTCTTTCCGCATCTTGTTCAGTTTGTCTCGTTCACCCATACAGTTGTACTTTTCAGTCGCCTCAAAGGCGTTCATGAATTTCTTTCCGTAGAAGTTGGCAACATCGCTGTATTCCTCAGGTTTCATGCCATCGGCAGTTGCTTTCGCCAGCCCATTCTCGACAAACGTTGTCATGGCTTTTTCTCGAACCTTGCTTTGCTGAATAATCATCATACTCATGGCCTTGCCGATCAAATAATCAGCCGCTTTATCTTCCAGCTCCTCCTGCTTCATAGGAACATCCTTAAGCAGTTTATTTCTGGCAGCCATGCCGTTCTCATAAGCTTGGCTTATGTTCTTCTGCGCGCTCATCGTCTGGTACTGTCTCTCAGTCAAACCGTGGGCGAAAGCACTCTTTCGGATGTCTTCGTGCGTTTCCAAAAGGTCATAAATGGCAGCGTTGTTTTTCATGACCCAATATGATTTGTTAGTAATACCGGTATCAGAGAAAGAAGAGTTGGTCAGGTAATATTTCATGTTCTTTCCGATGATCTCGCCAATGAGTTTTGGATTGCCATTTATACGGTATTCGTCCAAAGCTTCCTTCACGCTCATTCGAGCAGGACGTATGCATTTGCCGATTTTCTTGTTGAGTCCTATGCGTTCTGCCATAACGTCTTCCTGCGCGTGTGTCTCAAGAGCGTTGCGGCAAAGATCAACATCGTCAACATATTTGGTATTATCGAGGTCAACATTTAGGACGATATTTTCATCCATCATTTTAAGTTTTACAAGACCAATGCACATGTTCTCGGTCAATCCATCAGGCACTGTGTATTCAGTGTCCTCGCCAATCATATCGATAACAGAGGCAATCTCATTGTCCATTTTCATTGGTTTGGTACCGTAAATGCACTTGAAATTATGCTCATATTTCTCAACTTTTGTTCCGAAGTTTCGTGCTTCATCCCGCTCTAAGGCACGACGATCTTCTTCATCACGTTGAGGTTTGTTGGCAAGCAGCGTCTTGCGATCTTCCATAAGCTGTTTGTGCGCTTCAACGTCTTTTTTCCATTGTGCAACACGATTGTTATAATCCCTGCGTTCATCGCGATAAGCTAATCCAAAGGAGAGTACACTCAGAATTCTGTGACCGACAGAAATTTTTGCAGGTGCAGCAGGGGCGGGAAACTTATTATCAGCGGCATAGAGAGATGTCTGGGATAATTTTGCCTCCATCTTTCCGTCGGGCGTTTCGCTAAACAATATCTTGAGTGGATCAGCGGAACCGGTTCCCACTTGTCTAAAGTAAATCAGTTCACCGTCCTTGGCAAGTTGAGGCAGCTTTTTTTTCAAAAGTTCAGCGTGGGGAGTTTCGATTCCTTCGACCAGCGTTCCCTTTTCATCATAGATCGGGTGGGAGAGTGATTCCATACCAATGTCGTAAAAAGGGTAAGTAACCTTACCGTTACGAACAATCGCAAAATTACGCATATCCAACGCGTCGTTGATATCACAGAAGTTTGCTGCTTTCAGTGCATCGTAATACTTTTGATCTTCCGGGGAATTCATTTGAATGTATCCAGGTTTTTTAGGCATAGTACTTTCGCTCCTTTTCAATCTGTTTCTGTAA
>JAGHVO010000016.1 GCA_018064245.1 Candidatus Colimorpha pelethequi | reverse complement strand
TATGTGATTGGTGTTGAAACAAGTGAGGGCATTTCTTTGCGCAAGGTTGTTAAGCAATAAGTGGCTTTTTGATGAATTTGAGTAGGGCGCCCCCCCCGGGGGCCCCCCATTTTTTAATTTATTAAAAAAAAAAAATTTAATAAAAATTTTCCTTTATTTTTTATTTAATTTTTTTATTTAAAGCAAAAAAAAAAAGCCGGGCCCCCGGGGGGGGCCCCCTACTCAAATTCATCAAAAAGCCACTTATTGCTTAACAACCTTGCGCAAAGAAATGCCCTCACTTGTTTCAACACCAATCACATAAATTCCAGGCACAAGAGCCTTCAAATTCACCGCAATAGTGGATCCAGAAACACGATGGCATTGCACCACACGCCCCATAGCATCATAAATAGTAATGGATTTAAGGTCTGGAACGGATACATTCAAAACGTCGTGAGCAGGATTGGGATAAAGCGTCACGTCAGCATCAACCTTTGAAATAGAAACCCCGCCGTCCTCTACAGACACAGAATACTGAGCACTCGAACTACATCCACCGCGGAAACCTTCAACCGTAAAAACCGTGTCAAATGTAGGACGGACAGCCACCATTGCATTGGTGTCACCGAAATCCCAAAGATATGAAGAAGCGCCTGTAGCAGCGAGATACAACACATCGCCACTTACAACAGTTTCATCCGATGCCAGAATCGCCACCTCCGGCTGAGGCAGCACATCCAACAGCAAGCAATGAAGTCCGTCTGACAAGGAAACCGTACGGGAAACGCGGCCGACTTGGTCTGTAGCGATTGACGTGCCATTATAGCTGTATGGAACATTCTGACATATCGTATCCGTTTCATAGCTGCACTGAAGCGAAACAGCAGGGATGGTGACCTCGTCGATCCATGCACAGTCGCTGCCGCTTGACTGACTATAATCCTTCTTATAGGAGAACTTGTAAGTATGCGTACCAGGCGTCACTTCTTGCGAGAAATACGTCCAGCTGTTGCTGGTGCCCGAAGCATTGAAAATCTCAGTGCCATCAATGTAGAAGTAGAACTTGTCGTAATTGTTTTCCGAAGAGACATTGTAATAGAAACTAACCGTTCCGGGAAGCGTAGAAGCAGAAACTATCGAAAGATCCGACTGGACGCTATTCTGCGAACTGGTAAAGTTGTAGGAACGTGCGGAGAACTGGCCTTGATGAACACCGCTGCTTGTGATAGTCCAAGGATATTCACCGTTATTGTTCCAAGCGATAGCGCCAAAGTTGCCCGACTCGAAATCATCCTGCATATCTGATTTATAAGGAAGTTCGACAGGAATCGTATATTCCCCATTGTCACTCGAAAGGATCATATCAAAACGAATAGCAGGAACCTGAGGTACATTTTCATCCAAATGAACCGAATAATTCAAAGTTTTATTGCCATTGCGCAGAATCACAGGGTAGTGGGTAGTGGACGTATCCAGAACCTGCGCCATTCCAAAGTAATGTTCAAGTCGTGCCGACACGTTTCTGGCATCTGCCCCACCCGCATTTGAGATGCGAACGGAAAGCGTGACATCTTCACCTGCAGCGACAGTTCCAGCAACTGAAACCAAGTCCACCGCCAGTGAAGGAGCACTGACCGTAAAACGAACCGGAAGTTCAACAACACGACCGTTGGTATGGATGATAATGTTTGCAGCCAATCGTTCGCCATTGGCGACACTATTGTCAATTGCCACAGGCACTACACCTTGCAACAAAACACTGTCGCCAGCAGCAAGGTGAGCGATTGTATATTCACCCGAAACCGCCGTAAATTTTGCGGGATTTCCCCTAAGGCGGATCTTGATGGAATCATAATCCACATCGTCTTTGTTGTAAAGGGCAAAAGAGAAGTCCGTAACATCACCAACCCGAGGATTGGAAGCCTCAAAATTGCGAACAAGAAGTTTGATGCCTGAGGGAGAAATAGACTCCACCAACGCCGTAGCCATTCTATAATTCTGAGCCGTGGCAACAACTTGGTATGTTCCTATAGGAAGTGCTTCCCAAGTGAGTCTAGCATTGCCCGAGACATCCGCAAAAGCGGCCGAAACCAACTCGCCTTCTTCCGTCAGCAACGCCACATAGGCGTGAGGAACCGTTCCAACAGTCATCTCAATATCATTGGCAGAGACATAATCGGGAACCGTGAACGGCATCTGAGAAGGAATGCCTAGCCAAGGCATCAACGAAGGATCGCCCATAAGCTCATAAATTTCCCAATAATATTTGCTGTAAGCCGCATTTCCAGCAGATTCCACCGCCAGGTTTCCCGCCATTATCATTGAACCCGCAGTAGTATTCCATTTGTCGAACGACTCGTTGTGGGTATGGAACAAGCGATCGTACATGCCCAGATGCGTAATATTGTAGGACGCATCCATCGTATTGCTGATGTTGGAACGAACGCCAACAGACCAATAAAAGTCATACGTCCAATATGTGGAATTGGTACCACCGATATATGCCACAGCACCTGCATCGTTACCCTTACGCAACAACGCCTCACCTAAACATTCCGAAGCATATGTTGTATTGAACTTATTGCTCAAGCAGCAGTTGCCAATCATGAACATCGGCTTGCCGTTGTTGGTCATTCTCGAAACATGTGATGTGGTGAAATTAGGCGTGGACCACTCATCATCGTAGCCGTGCGCGGAATAATTCACCCAGCCAGCGCCGTCATTATAAAGATTGCGCAACGTCGTTGCCGTGGCAGAGGCCTGACTGCTACCCGTAACCGTCACACCCGAAGGTGCGAAATTGGTATTGTTTTTATAGTAATAGACCGTAGAGAATCCATTGGCGGAATTGACGTATGTTTTTGCAACATAATCCATTGCAGGATCGCCATATCTATAAGCATTGTCGCCAGAATAACCACCATCCACGCCTGCAACCAAAATGGCTTTTGACAGATACGAAGGATCAGTAAAACCAAATTGCTCATACAATAATGTCTTGCTGATCTGAGGTGTGAGTTGAGCGACACTCTGGGCAGAAAAACGTCCATAATAGCAATCAGGAATATCGTCACCCGATGTCCAGGTGAAGAAATACAAGTCTGTCACATGGTCGTCATCAACGGAAGACGCCCTGCCTGCAAATGCAGGAATCTGCTGATGGTCACCCACAAGCAACACGTACGTGGGAGCAGGACATTCCGCCGTGGCATTCGTATATTGATTTTTGAGATACGTTGCAATGGCAGTATTTGAAGAGCCCACAGCAGGATCGTCGGTATAGACGATATCCGTCAAGAAACCCTGATGGCGTTTCCATTCCACAAATTCGTCCATCTGACCACGGAACGAATCGTGGGCGACAATTAAATAACGCACAGGAGCGGCGGTTCTCACGTCCTTGGAAAGAGGCAACTCATTCAGCACGCCCGAAGCACCATACATACCACTATGGTGCAGCGATTTCATCTTTCGGGTGGCAGACAAATCAACATTTTTGAAATTCAAAACCAACTGAACGTCCGTAACCAACTCCATTTCGCCCGTAACGGGATTGTAGCTCAACGGACTATATTCCACCATGGCCAGATTGCGGTCACGCGCAACACCCAAAACCCTAACAGAGACCATCTCGTTGGAATACATTTGATTTCGGGAATACATATCGGCGTTTTTATGCAACACCACACGAGAGGTATCCGATTTGCTTCGAGCTGGCTGCAACGGCAACAAGGGATGGTCCATCGCAAGACTTTGAGCAGTAAGCGTCCTACTATTTGCAGAGATGACTTTCGCCTCAACAGATTCACACAGTGGAATTTCAACCAACTGACGCATCACTGGAAGCTGAGGCGCACCCACTTGCGTAGAAAAAGAGAAGCCTTCAATCGTAAGAACATCGAAAGTGTCGGAAGCAATCACCTGGGTTTGCACCTGCAAGTCAGGTGTGTGCAAATTCATACTAAGTTGCTCGTTTGAAGACTCAAACGAACGCACGGTTTGGGCTTGCAATGTCAAGAATGACACCGCTGCCACCATGCACAAAGTAAACAATTGTTTTCTCATATCGAGTAATAAGTTTTAAGTTCCAAGTTTTGAGTTTTAGTTAATCAAATTTTCAAGTCACTGTCCACAGGCAACAAAATCAATTTCATTGGTTATCCACGGTGCCACAATGTTTATTTCTTCGTGGCGCACAGGATGTTCAAAAACAATGCTGTAGGCATGGAGCGAGATGCTACCATCGGGATTGGAGCGTGGCGCACCATATTTCAAGTCGCCCTTGATGGGGCAACCCATATTGGCGAGCTGACAGCGAATCTGATGGTGACGTCCCGTGTGGAGATCGACCTCCAGCAAGTGATAGCCGCCTTTGGAAACGCCTATCAAACGGTAGTCCAGCGAAGCCAACTTGGCGTCTTTGGTGCCTGATTTTACCACAAAAGCCTTGTTGAGACGTTCGTTGCGCAACAGCCAATCTTCCAAATGTCCCGAAAGATTTTCGGGTCGGTTCTTTACAATGGCGTGATAGCGCTTTTGAAACGAACGTTCTTTCACCATCTCGTTCATGCGAGAGAGCGCCTTGGAAGTCTTAGCAAAAAGCACCACACCCGACACAGGACGGTCGATGCGATGGATGACGCCACAAAAAACATTGCCCGGCTTGTTGTCACGCACCTTGAGGAACGCTTTCACCTCATCGGCAAGACAGACGTCGCCCGTTTTGTCGCCCTGCACAATCTGCCCCGGCAGCTTGTTCAACGCAATCAGATGATTGTCTTCGTATAGTATTTGATCTTCTATTGCCAAAATATAATGAATAATACTATATAATATATGTACACCAAATTACTTGATTCTTGCAAGGGGCGTGATGGCGTTGCGAACCGCGTCTTGAAGATCCGCCTCAATCTCATAAGTCTTAGGGATAAAAAGATCGACACGCGAGCCAAACTTGATGAAGCCCAACTCCTGGTTCTGTTTCACACGTTCACCTTCACGGGCGTAGCACACAATGCGACGAGCCATTACACCCGCCACCTGACGAATAAGGATGCGATGTCCATTATCCAATCGCAGACCTATGGAACTATGCTCGTTGAGCACGGACGACTTGGGATAAGAAGCCACAAAATAGTTGCCCTTATGATATTTCACATATTCCACTGTTCCCGAGCAGGGATAGCGGTTGACATGCACATCGGTGCCATACATGAAAACACTCAGCTGTATGCACTCCTCCTTGAGATACTCTTTTTCGTAGGTTTCCTCACTGGTCACCAAAGTGCCGTCGGCGGGGCTGATAAGCCGTTCCTCATCTTCGGTAAAAACTCGGCGGGGAATGCGGAAAAAGAATGCCAAGGCGCACCACAATCCCAATAAAATAATGATAAACAGATAATGGAAGAAATTCCAATGTTGCACCGTGAAAATCATTGCGGCATAAATGGCCAAAAGAATCACGAAAGTGACAAACAACAAGCGACGACCTTCTTTATGGATATACATCTTCTGTATTAAGTTTTAAGTATTAAGTTTTAAGAGTTATGAGTTAAATCCTGACAAAGACGACAAAACTAATGTTTACAGAAAGAGAGAAGAGAATATCATTACAAACGGCATAATCATCAGCAGACTGTCGAAGCGATCGAGGAAACCGCCATGTCCAGGCATGATGTTACCACTATCCTTCACACCCACAGAACGTTTCAGCATCGACTCAGCCAAATCGCCCAATGTTCCAATCACACTACAAATCAACGACAAGACAATCCAACCATAAAATGGAACTCTCGGATTAAAGAACGGACCAACATAAACGCCCACCAACACACAGCATACCAAACCACAGATACAGCCTTCCCACGTCTTTCCAGGCGAATGACGTTGCCACAGCTTGTGCTTGCCCATAAGTGACCCTCCCATATAGGCGCAAGCATCATTCACCCACACCATAATAACCACAATCATCAACAATTCAAATTCATTGACAACCGCCATCAGACCCATCGGAAGTGCTATATACAAAGCAGGAAGAACCGTCACAGCTACATCAGCAAAAGGATTCTCAGAATGTCCCCACAATTTCAACATCACAGACACCGGAACGGCAAGCATAACAACGACACCCGATAGAATCATCACCGTGGACAAAACTGCAATGAAGTCAGAAGAATCCATATATACCGTTTGTAACGACTGGTAAATACACACAGTGGCACTAACCAGATAGCCCAACCACGCAATAGGCTCAACGCCCTTCAATCGCATCATTCTGTAGAATTCAAAAGTGCCACCAATAGTCACAAACAGAAGGAACGCAGTGAGAATCAATCCGCCCAACAACTCATTATGCAACAATTTGGCAGCATAGATGGCTCCTACAAAAAGGATAACATACACAACCGACGAAGCTGTTCTTACCCAAAAATTCTTCATGACTATTCTAATGTTGTTGAATGAGTTGAATCCACATCGGCAGGAAGTTCCGGTTTAGGGGCTTCAGCGTCATGATTTTCTTCTGCGGAAGCTTTTAAGTCGGATTGCACCTCTTGGGCAGCAATCTCGGCAGGAGTCTCCCAAGGACGAGGACCATAGATTCTTTCAAGGTCGTCACGGAACAAAACCTCTTTGTCATACAACTGAGAAGCCAGTTGGTCGAGCTGCTCGCGATGCGAAAGGATGAGTTCCTTTGCCTTGGCGTAAGCCTCTTCCACCATACGACGCACCTCCTTGTCGATGACCTCGGCGGTCTTTTCACTGAAAGGCTTGGTGAAACCATACTCGTTCTGCCCCGTAGAATCGTAGAAACTGATGTTGCCCAACTCGGGACTCATTCCGTAATAGGCAACCAACGACTGCGCCATCTTGGTGGCACGTTCAATGTCGTTCAAGGCCCCCGTGCTGATTTTGCCAAACACAACCTCCTCGGAAGCACGACCTGCCATAAGCGAGGTCATCTCGTCGAACATCTGTTCGTAGGTGGTAATCTGGCGTTCCTCTGGCAGATACCATGCGGCACCCAGAGCCTTTCCTCGCGGCACGATGGTAACTTTCACCAACGGATTCGCCCAACGCAGCAACCAGCTTACGGAAGCGTGACCCGACTCATGGTAGGCGATGGTACGCTTTTCCTGGTCGGTAAGCACCTTGGTACGTTTTTCCAAACCGCCAACAATACGGTCAATAGCATCGAGAAAATCTTGTTTTTCAATCGTTTTCTTGTTCTTGCGTGCAGCCACCAAAGCGGCCTCGTTGCAGACATTGGCAATGTCGGCGCCCGAGAAACCAGGAGTCTGTTTGGCAAGAAAATCACGATCAACACAAGTCTCTTTGTCTTTGTCGGTATTGAGTTTCAGACCTTTCATGTGAACGGCAAAGATTTCCTTGCGTTCCTCAAGGTCGGGAAGTTCAACATAAATCTGACGGTCGAAACGACCGGCACGAAGCAGCGCCTTGTCGAGCACATCGGCACGGTTTGTTGCAGCCAGCACAATGACATTGGTGCCACTGCTGAAACCGTCCATCTCAGTAAGCAACTGGTTCAAAGTATTTTCACGTTCATCGTTGGCGTTGCTCAGTCCACTATGTCCACGGGCACGTCCAACGGCGTCGATTTCATCAATAAAGATGATGCACGGAGCCTTTTTCTTGGCTTCTTCAAACAAGTCTCTGACACGAGATGCACCCACACCCACAAACATCTCCACAAAGTCGGAACCCGACATCGAGAAGAAAGGTACGTTGGCCTCGCCAGCAACAGCCTTTGCCAAAAGAGTCTTACCCGTACCCGGAGGACCCACCAAAAGCACACCCTTGGGAATTTTGCCGCCCAAGTCGGTATAGCGTTTTGGATTCTTCAGGAAGTCAACAACTTCCATCACTTCCTCCTTAGCACCTGCCAAGCCTGCGACATCCTTGAAAGTGGTGTTGGTGGGCGTTTTGCCATCGTACATCTTGGCTTTGGACTTACCCACGCCAAAAATGCCGCCACCGCCGCCATTGCCGCCCATTTGTTTCATGGACACACGACTCATAATGACAAAGAATAGGATAAGCAACAGGAACGGTCCGAAAATCACCAAAATGTCTTTCCAAGCGTTGGAACGTTTCTCAATTTCGTAGCTCACATGTTTTCCTGTCTGCGCCTCAATCACCTCCAATTCTTTGTCAAAATGCTCGTAATTGCCGATATTGTATTTGTAGAAAGTCGCCTCGGGCGAAGGCTGACCGACCAAAGTGGTACCGAAAAGTTCCTTGTAGTCGGGATTTTTCAAAGCCTCTTTCTTGATATGGATTTCGGCATATTCCTGATTGACAACTACAATCTTTTCATAGTCGCCCCTGACCAGAATGCCTTCCAATTTCTCCCACTTGATATTCTTGGGTGCGGAAGAGTCGCCGCCGCCAAGCAGCATTCCACCCAACGCCAAGATGATGACAGCATAGATGATATACATCACCACGCTACCCTTGGGTTTCTTGGATGAGTTTTGCGGCTTCTGCTGAAACGGTTTGTTTTGTTTTTTAGGTTGTTCTGTCATAATTCAATTTTAAAGACTATTTCCCAAACACGCTATCAACTTTCGTGCCATTACAACTTCACGCCATCTTCCCAAAGTTGTTCCAACCTATAGAAATCGCGTTTGTCCTTTTGGAAAATATGCACTACAACGTCGAAATAATCCATCAAAATCCATTCAGCATTCTGATAGCCCTCAACTTTATGGGGATTGGATCCCGTAGCTTTCTTTATGATTTCAAATACATTGTCGCTCAAAGCGCTCACATGGGAAGGCACATTGCCCGAAGCGATGACGAAAAAAGCCGCAGGAGCGGTAGGAATGCCCCGAAGGTCCAAAATCACTACGTTTTCCGCCTTCTTGTCGTCCAAAGCCTTCGCTGCCAACTTGGCAAGCACCTCTGATTCTTGTAATTTTGACATTTAATTCTTGCTATTGTATTGTAAATTAATATTCAATAATTTCAGCTTTCAATGTTCGAGTCCCTTCATTTTCGACAATATCCACTCGCACATGACGTTCTGGCAAGAGTTCTTCTATCTTCTCGGTCCATTCCGTAAAGCAATAGTCGCCCGAATAGAAATACTCCTCATAGCCAATATCATAAGCTTCCTGGATAGATTTAATTCTATAAAAATCAAAATGATAAACCGAATTGCCGTGGCGTTCCTTGTACTCGTTGATGATGGCAAAAGTCGGACTGCAGACATTGTCCTGCACTCCCAACTGGGCACACAATTCCTTAATCAACGTAGTTTTTCCAACGCCCATAGCGCCAAAAAAGGCGAAGAAACGGTCGTCGGGGAAAGTAGCAAGCAGTTGTTCGGCCACCTGCGGAAGCTGGGAAGTGCTATTGAATTCGAGTTGCAACATTGTTCAAATACATTATCTAAGTCTATCGGCCGCTCTTACCTTGGCTTCGTCTTTCTTGATGGCGCGCTGCGCCAAGAAGAACATCAAAATAGAAACGATGGAAGCCCATGTCGCCACGGAATAGGTAAGGTTCAGCTGGGACACTTCGCAATTGAGTGGCAAGGCGATTTTCTTGGCGAAAGCGTCAACAGCCCAGAAAAACACCAGGAAAACATACACCACGTTGAACAAAAAACCGAAAGCAACGACACGAATCTGGACCATACGGTTTTTGTAGAGGAAGATACTTACCAAAGCGATGACAGCGCAAGCAATAGCCAATGCGGTCAACGGCCATACATGAATGAAACCTTCCTGCCCGATAAAAGTAGGCATACCGTCCTCACCCATCACCATATCGTGAGGGAAAAGATAAAGTGCCGACGAAACTTTCTCAAAAGAGAAGGTGGCTATCGGAAAAGACATGCAAAGCATCATTGCGCAGAAGGCAAGAACAAGATAGAAAGATTGAATTCGCTGAATCATATAGGGGAGTTTTAAGTTTAGAGTTTTAAGTTTTACTTTTTGTTCATTCCTCACCAGCAATGGCAGAAATCGCCTCGACGCATTTGTCGGCATGGCGGTGATGCCACTTGCCAAGAACCTTGGCGTCGCGCAAAAGGATGAATCCAGGATTGGAGCGCAAGATAGTCTTGATGGCGGTGGCGTCGGCAAAATAGAAATCGAGATTTGAGATTTCGTGATCGTACATAAACGATTGCATTTCTTCGGGCAACGCAGACGAGAGCAGCACCAGCTGGACACCATTTTCCTCGGAAGCGCGCACCACAGAAAGCAAGTCCTCGACGCAGTCTTCGTCAAGCTTGTCCAACTGATAGATTGTAGCAATCACCAACGGTTCAGGCGAAGCGATGATGTCGGAAGCCCAGTCCTCGTTTTCGAGGTCAAGCATCGAGAATCCCGGAGCGGCGATTTCATAAGGATCCACAACCCTGCTCGACACCCAAGTCCACGCAACAGTATCTTCGGCATAGGCCATACATTCAGCAGCGGGCACTTCCACAACCTCTCCTGTGGCATTGTCACGGTAGGAGACATAGCTTTCGACCTGCAAGTCGGAATCGGTATTCATCATCTTGTTGCCCACTTTCCAAGGACGGAAATCAATTACAGGTTCGTTGCAGATGTTGTAGATTCCAAAGACCGACATCAGCACCACAGCCAAGATAGTATTGAACGCGTCGCGCTCGAAACGGCGTTTGTAGCGCAATTTACGGGTAAGGAAAATCCAGACGGTAGGAACCAGCAAGACAACGTTTTTCAAGAATGTCTGCAGCGGCGTCAGCTTGATGGCATCGCCAAAGCATCCACAATCGTCGATACCGTAGGTAGCGCTGAAAGCGTCTATCGCCGTAGTTCCCGTAAAGAACAGCATCAGCAAAAGCAAAAGCCACGCGCTAAGCTTGCGGAAGCTATTGGTAACAAGCAAGAAACCAACGACAAACTCGGCCACAATCAATAACATGGAAAGTGCTGGAGCAAGAGGCGTAGCCCACTCGAACGACATGAACGAGCCGCTCCAAACCTGGATGTAGTCGCCAATCTTAAAAGCGGTGCCCATCGGGTCCACGCCCTTGACGAAGCTTGAAAACAAAAACACCAAGCCCACAAACCAACGGGCGATGACGTTAAGACAATAATTTGTTTTTGTATCTTTTATCATAATTTTTGTGACTAGTGATTAGCGAATGGTAACTAAACTTTGTAATTCTTAACTACTCTCCATCTTCGGTCATTCGGATCAGACAGAAAAGCGAGTAATTGATAATGTCCATATAGCCTCCTTCGACGCCCTCAGAGATGATGGTTTTGCCGTCGTTGTCCTCTATCTGCTTGATACGACGGAGTTTCATCAGAATCAAATCCACCATGGAACTGATGCGCATCTGACGCCAAGCCTCGCCGTAGTCGTGGTTTTTGTCCAACATCAACTTGGTGGCGATACCGATATGCTTGTCGTACAACGCGACAGCCTCCTTCAAAGGAATCTCCTGATTGCCTTCCAAACCCAGTTCCTGCTGAATAAGCGCCATAACCGCATAGTTGACCATCGCCACAAACTCGGGACGGATGCCTTCGCTTATCTTGTGTACGCCAGCATCTTGAATGCTTCTGATACGGTTGGCCTTGATGAAGATCTGATCGGTAAGAGAAGGCAAGCGCAAAACACGCCAAGAAGTGCCGTAATCACGCGTTTTTTTCTCGAATACCTCTCTACAAAGTTTTATTTCGTGAGCAAATTCTTCCGCAGTATTGTTCATTATTGCTTTTTTTATTGTATATTTGCATACCACAAAACAACCTCGTCAACTCTTAGTAATTGATAAACAATCAAGATGCCAACGAAGCAGTTTCGAAAAGTAATGGACAAAGATACGTTTTTTTCTTCATTCAGCATTACCTCCCGTGAAAAAAATATCCTTTTCAGCCGACCCGTGCTGATGGGCATTCTCAACGCCACACCTGATTCGTTTTTTGACGGAGGAAAATACCAAACCGAAGAGGCCATATTGGCGCGTGCAAAAAAAATACTCGACGACGGCGGCGACATCATCGACATCGGCGTAACGTCCACACGTCAAGGTTCGCAACTTCCTCAACCAGAAGAAGAAGCCGAAAAACTCGCCCAGGTAGTCAGCTTGGTGAGAGCACATTATCCCAACGCAATCATTTCCGCCGACACCTGTTTTTCTCTTTCCGCCCGCAAAGCCATAGATTCGGGCGCCGACATTATCAACGATATCGGAGGCGGCTACACCGACGCAAAGATGTTCGAGAGCGTCGCCGAAATGCAAGTTCCTTACATTTTATCGCACTATCGCAACTACGAAGGCAACACACTTTTGGAGATGTCTCAATATTTCTCCGAAAAACTTGAAGAACTTTACAAACTGGGAGTCAAAGACGTATGGATCGATCCAGGCTTTGGATTCAAGAAGTCGCTACAACAGAATTTCGAGATCTTTGGCTACATGCAAGAACTCTGCCAGTTGTTTCGAGAGCCCATGCTGGTAGGAATCAGTCGGAAATCGATGATTTACAAAACTATCGGTGGCGTTCCAGACCAACCGGAAACGCTAATTGGAACCACAGCGCTCAACACCGAAGCCCTGCTGAAAGGTGCACGAATCCTCCGCGTCCACGACGTGAAAGAAGCCGACATCGTAAGAAAATTGATATTTGACAATTAGCCCCCCATCAACTTAAAACTGTAAACTTAAAACTTAAAACTTAATACTTTCATGATCCCACTACTCATCCAAGGTCTTCCAAAGTTTCATATCACAGACCTAATTGACATTCTTTTGGTTGCAACACTTTTTTACGAAATCTATCGTTGGGCGAAAGGCACCAACGTCATTCGCATCTTTTGGGCGATTATCATCATCTACATTCTTTGGCGCGTGACCGACGCACTCAGCATGCATCTTTCCAGCAGCATTCTCGACCAGGTCATCAACATCGGTCTTATCGCCCTCATCATCGTATTCCAACCCGAAATACGCAAATTTCTGTTGTTTATCGGCACAAAGACCCAACTCAGCGGCGACTCTATACGCAAACGAATACTCTTCTGGCGTCACAACATTCAAAACAATAACACAATCAATTTCGACCCATATATTCAGGCGTGTATGCACATGTCGGCGAGCAAAACCGGCGCCTTGATTATCTTCAAGCGACAGAACGAAGTGGAAGAGTTGGTCAACACCGGCGAACGCATCAACGCCACCACCTCCGCCGCCTTGTTAGAAGCGCTCTTTTTCAAGAACTCGCCACTCCACGACGGCGCCGTTATCGTAAAGGGAAACACCATCTTGGCGGCACGCTGCATCTTGCCCGTAACGTCACGCATCGACATCGACCCCAACCTCGGACTGCGCCACCGCAGCGCCATAGGCGTTTCGGAACAGATCGACGTCATCAGCGTAGTCGTCAGCGAAGAGACCGGAGCCATCTCCTACGTCTTCGAAGGAGAAATCCACCACAACGTCACCCCGGCACAGCTGCGCCAATTCTTGGAGGCGAACATCAAATAAGGACATCAAAATTCATTGACGAATTGCCCGACAAATACGGAGCGCCTTTATCTTGGGTTTCTTCGAACGACATAATAATAATCAGCAAATTGCAGAAACAAACGACAAAAAAAAAAATGAACAACCTCTTTAGGTATATATTATGGGCTTTGTGTGTAAGCGTGGCTACTCATTGCCAAGCCCAGGAAGACTGCTCCGTTCATACAGATACTTTGTATTATGTTACTATTATGGAACAAGAAACCGTGTTGTCTCCAGAGAAAGTAATCCTTGAACCAAATGTTGGTCAAATATGGGTAAGGGACTTGTCGGATTTTAGTCTGGACACAACTAGTTACAATCTGTTTCTTGAGAGCTTTTATCGTCAAGGGGTATATGCCAATTCTCTTCTTTCCGATTATTTGTCATCAATGCGTTCAAAATGTAATTGCGACTTGACTGCCAAACAAAAAGAACGTCTGTTTCTTGATAATCTTGAAAAGGAAAGACTAATTGATAGTTTGTATGAAAACCAGGTGATTTCATTGGTCTTCCCCCAGTCAAGTTTTTTTTCATATGATTCTGGCGACACGATTGTAGCAGATATATCCGTAGACATTCTCATTGATAAGCTGGTTTGCGATTATCATATTGTTCCATTTGACACAAATTCTTTTTCCACAACATATCTTCCATACTCTCGAAAATCTTATCCATTCGATTATTGTTATCAGTTATTTCGGATCCGAGAAGTACTTCCTATTGAACCTTTTGATACTATCAAGTTTTCCTCAACCGTCTTTCCAAGATAGAAGTCTAAACATTATTCAATACATTATCTCCATTAATGAATCTAATTCAAGTTTCGCAAGTTCCTTAACTTGCCATTTTTAGTTCATAAATTCGTATAAAATGCTGAAGTTTATCAGAACGGTTGATAAGAGTCTCGAAGATTTTCTCGTCCTCGATTTCAAAACACTGGGCAATCTCATTGACTATGTCGATAATCATTCCCCAGATACGTTCCGTTATGGTAAGTTCCGCGGAGTTCCGAGTCACCTCACGGAAGAGACCTCCGACAGTCTCATAGGAAGAAAATCGTCTTGCGGTAGCAAGTATATTGTACTGAATGGCAGTGATTGCGGTACATGCGATCTGGGAAGCGAAGTTGCGCACCTGATACTTTCCAAGACCGAGATTCCCTTTGCTGTCTTTGAATACGACTTCCAAAGACCAACGCATGGAGTAGATACGGTATGCCTCCATGAATTCAAGATGAATGTTGGTCGTAATCAATGCGTTCCAGTCAGACTTCTTGTTTCTCTTGGTGAAGAACAGGCGTACCTTGCGACCGGCAAACTCAACATCTACGGTGACGTAGTAGCATCCAAGTCTGCGGCAGAACTTGCGTCCTTTCTTTGGATGGTCAAAAAGAGCGACAAGCGCCTTGGCCGTATAGTCCTTGCGGTTGTAACGGTACTTGGTCTTACCCATCTTGATCATGCCCAGATAGTGACACTTGACGTGGCGGGAGGTGACGAACCTGATGACCTCTGCGCAGGCAAACCAACTATCGGCAAGGATGTAGTCAAAGTGTATCCTTCTGGAGATGATGCGTTTTATCATCTCTATCATGAGGGTTATCTTGCTCTCGTCATACTCCTTGATACGCTTTGCCGTATGGCTTTCTTCTTTGCGTTCCTTCGAGAATCGGGCGTCGAGCAGCTTCTGCTTCAGGTTGTACGTACCCTTTTTGCCTTTCTCGCCGACAAGACAGAAGTCCATGAGCATCTGGGTGGCACCATCCGTAATACCAAGGAAAAGACCCTTGAAACCGAGTATCATCTTGTGCTCAACGTGAGAGAACACCTTTCCGATCATCTCCGTCTGGACACCTCGTTTCGGATAGTCAGTATCGTCAACCATCAGACACACGGGAGCCTTGTCCTCCCTCTCCGTACTTGCCTTAGTCTTGCGCCAGAGCTGGGTGGTGATGTCGATGAGGATTTTGCGCCAGTCGTAGTCCTCCCTGGAAAGGAAACAATAGAAAACATCCTTGCCACACTCGACCAAGCCGCATAGGGACGAAGTTGAATAGTCAAACGCATTCTTGACCATGAAACAAGGAAACAACAACAATAGCTGCAACACCTGCTACTGCGAGTATTTACAATTGCATCTGCTTTCTTCTCCGAAGAGCTTTCTCTCCGAGAGTTTCAGCGTATGTGTTATGTCCATTATCTTGTTCATTGCACTTGTGGCATCATTTTCTTTGAAGTATTTGCCAATTTCTGAAAATAAATTCGTAACTTTGCACATGGGTATAGAGGTATTTGTGATTTGTTTTTTGTTCACTACAAAATTACAAAATTTTTGCCACATAGGCAAGCTTCTATACCTTTATTTTTAGACACTTACGTCATATTTTTTAACTTGCGAAACTTGAATTATGAAAACAAACATTTTTCTTCTGGCTTTGACATGCTTGCTTTTCATGTCATGCAACAATTCCAAAACAGTTGAATACACCCCGGCTCTCGACGTTTTTTCGCAACACGAATGGGTCTCTTTTACAACAAAGACCTCTTGCTACGAAAAAGGCGAATGGCAATTCGATCGTTATTGCTCCCAAGTGATCATCCACAACGCCGACACTTCTCGTGAAATAGCATTTATCAAGGACAACGGAATCATTGTATTGTTGACTCCTGACAAAATCACACACATCGACCTCAATTACCAAGTCGTTGCCACCTATAACAGTGACAATGAATTCTATGAAGAGTTGGCGATAGACATGTTGCAAGGACCGTTAGACTTCTTTCCCATGATCTACGAATCGGACCTGACCACGGTAGTTTCTTACGGAACAAAAGCCACAATTGAGAAAGTTACGGAAGATGATACATTGTATGCATTTCCGGCAACAAAACTCGAGAAGCACTGCTACACCAACGGCAAGTGCAAGCTAAAAGATGCGCCAATAACACTTATCTACAGTACTCAAAACGGATGCTTTGTTGAAGCCAGACAGTCTCAATTCGAATTGTTCAAACGAAGTGAAATAATTTCCACCATCTCCAATATCAAGTTTGACGACCGTTCCCAGTTGATAGATTCCTTGTTCAACCTTGAAAATTACAAAGATTTCGAGTTTGTGAGCGATACAAATTACTTGCCCGACAGAATCTGGTCCAGCAACACTGAGGCAAACGAGGAGGTGCTGAATTACCCGATCGTGAATTTGCGTACAGGCGACACGGTGACATTGGGCAAAATGAATGGCAACATAGTACTTTGCCTATTTAACTTCTATCTTGACGAGGAAATCTATAATAAAGTCGAATCCACATTGGCTGATGCCGACAATGTTGTTTGGTTGATTCCTTCAAGCAACAATGTCAAGAAACTCACCGAATTGGCCAACGCAAACCATTGGGGAGATGATATCTACTACACAAAAGGGTTCAATTTAATATTGGCGGATTATTACTATTATTATTTTGATGAAAACCATGAAATTAAAGACTATTGCGAAAGCATGCACAAATTGGACCAACTGATTGTGAAAAATCTAAGGAAGAATAAACCTACTACAAAACAATAGCCAATGAATCTAAGCAAAAACGAAATCGCAGAATACAGCTTGTTGGCGGCCTTCTGGGTCGGGACATTCGCATTGAAGACAACACATCATTTTGGACTCTTGGTATTGTTCGGAGGCATTATCTTGTTGGTGCAGACGGTTGTATGGATTCGGGGTTACAAAGAATACCCCTTAATCAACACCAATGGCAAAACACTCATTGGTGCTTTTATATGGTCTTTTTATGCCCGCATGATGCTGATCATTGCCGGCATTTTGCTAAAAGGCGGCTATCCTGGTGGCAAGATTTTAATGTTTATCGCATTCCTTGCGAGCATATCATACATCATTTTCGCAGGCTGCAAACAAAAAGGGCGAGAAGCCGCCAAGATGGCAGTCTATTTCATCCTTGCACTATAAATTCCAACAACTCAACGAGGCGCACGAATGTACGCCTCGTTTTTTGAAGGTTCATCTTCAACTTTTTTTAGGCCATACAGAGCAATAAAAAAAAACATTTTTTATCGTAAAACAATAAATTTTTTTTGTAATTCAAAAATAATTCGTATTTTTGCAATTGAAAATAGAATGAAATGACAAAATCATCCTCCAACATCAAGCGCATCTGGGTCCTTTACGGACTGTTTTTCGCCATTATGCTGCTTTGTTTGGTGCTGTTTTTCTCCAACTTCATTTCAAGTGAAGAACCCACCATCTTCAAGCAAATCGAAAACAGCCTGCGCAACAAACAGCAATACGCCGTTGGCATTACCGACCTGCAACACAATTCCGATGCAAGTTGCCACACTTTCCAAGTAGAAGGAGAAAACGACGGACTCAACATCACGGCGCGCGTCAACCGCTTCGACATTGCCGTCACCGCCGACGACAAGCAGGAAATCGACTCTCCTTACACAACATGGGCTGTGATTCTGCAATCATTTTCCGCCATTGCGCTGGTTGCCATTTTCGTCACGCTCATCTTGCTGCTCATCGCCTTCTACAAATCAATCAAGGCAGGCAAAATCTTCCAGCGTCGGGGCGTGAAATGGATACGTCTCATCGGCATACTGATGCTGCTGATGACACTTTCGATGGATTATTCCATCTACCTGGAAAGAGAATACGCAATGACCTTGCTCGCCAATACCGACTGGTTTCCCGAGCATCATTTCACAATTCATTTTACCCGGATATTTTTCTCGATCATCATTCTGTTTGTCGCCGAGATTTTGAACATCGGCTACGACATCCAGGAAGAACAAGAACTGACTATATAAGTGAATGGTGACTATGGTGATGTTGATTTGTTGAACTGTTGAATTGTTGATTTGAAGATCAAACTTTTAAACCTTTAAACTTTTAGTACAGTCATAGTCATAGTTTAACTCCTAATTAATTCTCAATTCGTCAAACACTCAACTCTTAACTCTTAACTCATAACTCATAACTTAAACCCGGCATTTTTCATGGCAATAGTAGTGAATCTGGATGTGATGATGGCGAAGCGCAAAATGACGCTGACCGAACTCGCCGAGCGTGTGGAGATTACGCCCGCCAACCTCTCCATTCTGAAGACAGGAAAGGCCAAGGCCGTACGCTTCAGCACGTTGGAGCAGATATGCCAAATATTGGAATGTCAACCCGGCGACATACTCGAATACAAAAAAGATTGAAATTTCAATAGTGATTAGTGACCAGTGATCAGTGATTAGAGAACTCTTAACTCTTAACTAATCCTCAATCTCAAAATCGACAATAGTTTAATCAAATCATTTAACAAACTAAATTATCAAAATCATGAAAAAACAATTTTGGATGATGATGTTGCTGCTTTTCATCGGCAGCACAGCATTTGCCCAGTTTGGCACAGCCGACAAGTCGGCAAAGAAATCCGACCTCACCGCCAAGGTTCCCGTTGACAAGAAGGTGAAAGTCGGCAAGTTGGACAATGGTCTTACCTACTATGTCCGCAACAACAAAAAACCCGAAAACCGCATCCAGTTCCGTATGGTAACCAATGCCGGTTCTATCCTCGAGGACGAATCACAGCGTGGTCTCGCCCACTTCTGCGAGCACATGGCCTTTAACGGCACTGAGCCTTATCCCCACAACACCATGATTGACGAACTGCAGAAGAACGGTATCGAATTCGGCCGCGGCATCAACGCCTGGACCTCTTTCGACGAGACCGTTTATTATGTAGATATGCCTGCCGACAAACCCGAAATGGTTGAGATGGGTTTCAAAATCCTTGACGGCTGGATGGGCAAACTGCTCTTCGACCCCCAAGAACTTGAAGACGAGCGTGGCGTCATCCACGAAGAATGGCGTGGCAACCTCGGCGCTCAAGACCGCTTGCGCGACAAGACCTGGCCCACCATGCTCAAGGGTTCACGCTATGCCGAGCGTCTGCCTATCGGATTGGAAAGCGTCATCATGGGCTTCAAACGCGACGACATCGTACGCTTCTACCACGACTGGTATCGTCCCGACCTGCAAGCCGTCGTAATCGTCGGAGACTTTGCCGCTGCCGGAATGACCGACGATCAGGTTATTGCCAAAATCAACGAAGTTTTCGGCAAGACCCCCGCTACCAAAAATCCCAAAGCACGTCCCGAATTCGACATTCCCAACAACGTTGAGCCTCTCGTAGCCATCGCCACCGACAAGGAAGCCACTGGCACCAGTATGATGTTCTTCTGGAAACACAGCAAGGCTCCCCAAGGAACCGTCGGCGACTACCGCCAGAGCCTCGTTCGCCAGCTTGCCAACGCAATGCTCAGCGACCGTCTCAATGAACTCTGCCAGAAATCCACCGCTCCCATGATGTACGCCGGTGCAGGCTATGAGGGATTCCTCGGCCGCAGCTGCGACGCTTTCGTAGTCTCTGCCGCTCCCAAGGAGAACAAGATTGAAGACGCCACCCGTATGCTCCTCACCGAGATCCGTCGCGTTGACCAGCACGGCTTCCTCCAGACCGAACTCGACCGTCAGAAAGAAGACCTCCTCAGCTGGTACACCAAATCCGCCAAGGAAGAGAACAAGACCCAGAGCAACAGCCTCGCCCAGGAATACACCAACAACTACCTCGAAGGCGAAGTCATCCCCGGCATCCGTCAGGAATGGAAATACGCCAAGGAATTCCTCCCCGAAATCACCCTCGAAGAAGTCAACCAACTCGTTTCCTCTTGGATCACCGAAGAGAACTTCGTTTACTACCTGACCGCTCCCGAGCAGGAAGGCTACAAGGTTCCTACCGAGAAGGAAGTCCTCAACATCTACAACAGCACCAAAAACATCACAACCGAACCTTGGGTTGACAACTACAAAGACGAACCCCTCTATGCCAAAGAGCTCAAGGCCGTTACACCTAAGGTAAGCAAAGAGAACAAGGCTCTCGGCTACACCGAATACACCTGTCCCAACGGCGTCCGCTTCATCGTAAAGAAGACCAACTACAAAGAAGACGAAATCCAGATGGGTTCCTTCGCTTTCGGTGGAAACTCTCTCTACGAGGACAAAGATATCTACGCAGCACAATCCGCTGCCAGCCTCATCGACGACGCCGGTATCGCACAGTTCAGCAGCACCCAGTTGCAGAAAAAACTCAAGGGTATGAACCTCGGCATCAGCCCCAGCATCAACGAACTTACCCAGGGATTCAGCGGCAGCTGCTCTCCCAAAGACCTTGAGACCATGCTCCAGCTCCTCAACCTCTACTACGAGGCACCTCGCAAAGACCAGGAATCTTTCGACAAGAACATCGACGCACTGCGCAACCAAATCAAGTTCATCGGCGAAAATCCCCAATTCGTATTCCTCAAGAAGTTCTACGAGACCGCATATCCCAACAACAAACGACTGATCCTCCTTCCCACCGAAGAGCAAATCAATTCTCTGAGCCTCGACAAGGTATATCAAATCTTCACCGAGCGTTTCAACGACGCTTCCAACCAGATCTTCTTCTTTGTAGGTAACGTAAGCGATGCCGACATCGACATTATCGCCAAATACATCAACAACCTCCCCAGCACGAAGAAACAAGCCAACGAGACTTGGGTAAAACGCGAACAGGCATTTGTAAAAGGCACTCCCCGTGTTACCGTGAACAAAGGCACCGACAACCAAGGCATGCTCATCATCTACGGTGAGACCGAAGGTTTCGAGCCCACGATGGAAAACCGAATGATTATCGACCAGCTCGGCGATGCAATGGCTATCACCGCAATCGAAATCATCCGCGAAAAGATGGGCGGCACCTATAGTCCTCAAGTCAGCATCGACTACGAAATTCTCCCCACCGCCAAGGTTTCCTGGATGTTCGCAATCAACTGCGACCCCGACAAGTCCGCTGATGTAGAGAAAGCCGCCATCGACATTCTCAAGAGCTACATCAAGAAAGGCCCCGATGCCAAGACCCTCGGCAAAGTTCAGGAACAGATGATCATCAACCGTGAAAGCGCCATGCAGAACAACAGTTACTGGATGGGCCAGATCCGAGGCAGCTACATGTACAACGAGAACCGCGACGGCAACGCCAGCCTCGACGATTACTCGAAGCGTGTAAAGGCTGTGACAGCTTCTGACATCAAGAAGGCAGCCAAGAAGTTCATCAATCTGAAGAACTACGTTGTTGCCAACCTCAAACCCGAAGCCAAGGCTGAATAATCCACGGTTTTGGATATATTTAAGTGCGGGGGGCGCCGAATTATTGGCCCCCCCCCATGTTTTTTACCGAAAAAAAAAAAAACCCCCAATATTTAGTTTATTTAACCACACAAAAAAAAAAAACCAAGAA
>JAGHVO010000054.1 GCA_018064245.1 Candidatus Colimorpha pelethequi | reverse complement strand
CCGCCGTTTTTAGAAATTTCCGTTTCTATGGTATAAACATCATACGGCACATTCACACCGTCAACCACCGATTGCTCGTAAGTATATTCACTCACGACATTTTCGTTGAAGAAACCGAATGTTCTCTTATCAGGCGTTGCGGTCAGGCCAATCAAAAACGCATCGAAATAATCAAGCACTTGTTTCCAAAGATTGTAAATGCTTCGGTGGCATTCATCAATTACGACAAAATCAAACTGCTCGATTGGAACCTTTGCCGTATATTCAACAGGAACAGCCTTTTGTTCCTTCAGTTTTTGTTGCAGCCAAGTCGATTCATTCGGATTGTCGGTTTCGGCGCTTTCGTCCATCTCCTCACCTTTCAAAATAGAATACAGGCGTTGAATTGTAGAGATGCACACTTGGCTATCGCTCGCTATATAGCTTGAATTCAACCGCTGAACATTATACAATTCCGTAAACTTGCGGTTGTCGTCATTCGGGCGGAAATTCATAAATTCCTGTTCGGCCTGTTCACCTAAATTGCGGGTATCGACAAGGAATAATACTCGTTTGGCTTTTGCGAATTTCAGCAGACGATAAATGAACGTGATTGCCGTGAATGTCTTTCCTGCTCCCGTAGCCATTTGAATCAAAGCGCGAGGACGATTGTTTTTGAAAGACTCCTCCAAATTCACGACCGCCTTTATCTGTGCAGGACGCAAGCCTGTTATGTCCAATGTGGGGAAATCCTGCAATCTGTTGCGAAGACTTCTTCCGTTGCGAATCCATTCTGCGATAGTTTCAGGTTTATGAAAAGCGAACACTGCACGGCTACGGGGTTTCGGATCGCTATAATCGGTGAAATGAGTAACAGTTCCCGTGGTTTCATACACATACACCAACGGCTCGTTGTTCAAATATTTCAGTTTTGCATTTGCATATCGAGCTGCCTGTTCCTCCACCATAGTAAGATTTACTCCTTCTTCTTCGCGTTTCGCCTCAATAATGCCGACTGGTTTCCTATTTATGAAGAGAACATAATCAGCAGGACCAGCATCTGTTTGATATTCACGTACGGCAACACCCAAACCAGCCGAGAAATCAATCTTTGCCTTCGATTGAATTACCCAACCTGCTTGTTGAAGCAAATCATCAATTACATCACGCGCTATCTGTTCCGGATTCTGATTCATGAGTCAATGTTATCTTATTAAATGATGTAAGAAGTAGAAATTTCCCATTGCTATTTTATTCTGCAAAAATACGTTTTTTCTCAATAGTGTAGTCTAAAGTTTTCTTTTCACAATACCACCCCATCCGTTGCTTGTATTATTGGTTATTGCAAACTAATTCATCCAGTTTCACTTCCAGCAGGGAGGCAATGTGGATGAGGGTTTCCAAATTGGGTTGGGTGGTATTGGTACACCATTTGGAGATGGTGGCGGGATCTTTGCCGAGTTGTGTCGCCAGCCATTTGCTGGTACGTTTTTTCTCGACCAGTACTACTTTGAGTCGGTTGATGTCTTTGGAAGGCATAACAGTTATGAGTTTGAATCTTGAATTTCTGCGTTTATAGTGCGCAAAGCGATGTGTTTGCTATATTAGGGTGCTTAACTTAAAAATAACGGAAATCCACTCTTTTTATTGTCGAATCTCGCTTTTTATTTGCGTTTTGTTCAATTTTAGAGCATCTATTGTTGAAAAAATACCATCGAAAGTCTCATATTCCGAAAAAAGTTGTATTTTTGTCACCATAATAGCCGTTTTTTGTGTGAGGGGAAGCACAAAATAGGTAAATAATTGAGAAATATAAGTTGTTGATAAGTTGTTTATTAACAACGTATTGTATTTTTTTTACGGCAAAAGAACAAGAATAATTCGTGGAATTAAGGTAATTACTGATAATTTCGTATCTTTGTAGACTATTTTTTAGCATTTCTTATGAATATAAAGATAAAAAAAGGTTTAGACCTCAATGTTTTGGGCGAAGCGGAACTTGAGTTTGCCATTGTGCCTAAAATTGAGGATTATGCAGTGCAGCCTGTCGATTTTGTGGGTATGATGCCCAAACTCCTCGTGGAGGAGGGACAGCAGGTTTGTGCTGGTGATGCGCTGTTCTACGACAAGCGTCAGCCCGAGGTGCTGTTCTGTACCCCCGTGGATGGCGTCGTGAAGTCGGTGGTTAGAGGCGCAAAACGTAAGTTGTTGGCTGTGGTGGTTACCGCCAATGTCGAGCAGGCGCCCGCCTCGGAGGGCTTTACGGCTCCCGAAAAAGTGCGCGAGTTCCTCTGCCAGAAGGGTATGTGGACGGCTTTGCGTCAGCGTCCTTTCGGCATTGTGGCCAATCCCGCCGATAGTCCTAAAGCCATTTTCATCACGGCATGTGAGAGCGCTCCGCTTTCCGCCGATGCCGACTTTGTGATGGCGGGTAGGGAAGAGGCTTTTGCGATGGGTTTGAAAACCCTTTGTGGATTGACTCAAGGTAAGGTGCATCTGTGCTGCAAGCCTGATTCCACCTGTGTGAAGCCTTTCGCCGAGAGCTTGCAGGAGAACTTTTCGCAGCTGGAGGTGCACACTGTTTCGGGTCCCCATCCTTCGGGCAACGTAGGTACGCAGATTGCCGCCATCGACCCCATCAACAAGGGCGAGGTGATTTGGACCATAGGTCTGCAAGACGTGGCGAATATGGGCGATTTGATGCTCACGGGTCGCTACGCTCCCCAAAAGCGTTTCGCTTTGGCGGGCCCCGAGGTGCGTATGCCACGCTACTATGAGGTTACAGCAGGCGCCAGTCTGTCGAGCATTCTCGACCAGCAGCTCAAACATCAGGACCACGTGAGAATTATCTCGGGCGATGTCTTCACGGGTACCACCATTACCAAGGATGGTTTCTTGGGTGCTTACGACACATTAGTGACCTTGCTCCCCGAAGGCGACTATTACGACTTTATGGGTTGGCTGTTGCCGGGTTTGGACAAGACAAGCTATTCGAAGACGTTTCTCTCGGGTTGGCTGGTTGGCAGCGACTGCAAGATTGCCAAGCTGATTTCGCAGTTCTTCCCCACCAAGGTGGACACCAACCTGCATGGCGGTGTGCGTCCTTTTGTCTTCTCAGGCAATTTCGAGAAGGTATTCCCCTTCGACATTTATCCTTTGCAGTTGATTAAGGCTGCCATAATCGGCGACATCGAACTTATGGAGAATCTCGGTATCTACGAGGTTGAACCCGAGGACTTCGCACTCTGCGAATTTATTGACCCATCAAAGACGGAAATCCAGAGCGTCATTCGTGAAGCCTTGGAGACCATCAGAAAGGAGGCTATGTGATGATGAACGGTTTGAGAAATTTTATCGACAAAATCAAGCCCACCTTCTCCGAGGGTGGAAAATTACCTTGGTTGAGCAGCACCTTCGAGGCATTTGAGACTTTTGCATTCACGCCCAACACCGTGACGCGCCAGGGTAGCCACATCCGTGACGCTGTGGATATGAAACGTTCGATGATCTTGGTGGTCATCGCACTGTTGCCTGCCTTGCTTTTCGGCATGTGGAACATCGGATACCAGACTGCATTGAACGATATGTCGTGGAATATTGACTCCAGCGTGTGGTACATGCTTTGGAGCTGCTTCTGGTTTGGTTTCTTGAGAATGCTTCCGCTCATTGTGGTGAGCTATGTGGTAGGTTTGGGCATTGAGTTCATGTTCGCCCAAATCCGTCACCACGAGGTCAACGAGGGTTTCCTCGTTACGGGTCTTATCATCCCGATGATTGTCCCCGTTACCACGCCACTCTGGCAGCTGGCTTTGGCTGTTGCTTTTGCCGTTGTCATTGGCAAAGAGGTGTTTGGCGGTACGGGCATGAACTTCCTCAACCCCGCCTTGGTGGCTCGTGCTTTCCTCTTCTTCAGCTATCCCACCCACATGTCGGGCGACAAAGTATGGATTGCCGCCGACCTTTGGGGTTCCGATGCCATTACGGGCGCTACGCCGCTCGGCGAGATGATGGCTGGTGGCGTAAGACCTTCGGCTTCGCTGCTCGATATGTTCATTGGTACCATTCCAGGTTCTACCTGTGAAACTTCCGCCATCGCCATTTTGTTGGGTGCCGCGTTGTTGCTGCTTACCGGCATCGCTTCGTGGCGTGTAATGCTCAGCGTGGTGCTGGGTGGCGGCGTGATGGGCTTGCTATTCAACGCTATCGGCGCAAACGCTTATATGCAGTTGCCGTTCTACTATCATTTCTTGATGGGTGGCTTCTTGTTTGGTGCCGTATTTATGGCTACCGATCCCGTAACTTCCGCCCAGACCAATGCGGGAAAATGGATTTATGGCTTCTTGATTGGTGCCTTTGCTGTGGTTTTGCGTGTACTCAACCCCGCCTATCCCGAGGGCATGATGCTCGCCATCTTGCTGATGAACTGCTTCGCACCGCTCATCGACCATTGCGTGGTGTCGCGCAACATTAAGCGCAGACAGTCGAGAATTAAAATTGAAAAATGAAGAGTGGAGGATTAGAAATGAAAAATTTTAGCAACAAATATATCTTCATTTATGCTGCGGCATTGGTGGCTGTGGTGGCTGTCATTCTTTCGGTGGTTGCCATGGGTCTCAAGGACCGTCAGCAAGAGAATGTGCGCAATGAGAAGATGCAGACGCTTCTCGCTGCCATCAATGTGGCTACGGACCGTGACGGTGCCGAAGCGCTCTACAAACAGTATTTTACCAGCGAATTGACTGTGGGAACAAACGGTGAAGTGGTTTCGGAATACGACATCGCTGCCGACAATATGGTCAAGGGGGAGGTGAGAGCTTTCGCCATCAACCTCAAGGACGAGCAGAACAAGGAAAAGTCTGGTGCAAAGGGTGCATTCCCCGTATATCTTTTCCAGAAGGATGGCAAGACGGGCTATGTGATTCCTACCCAAGGCAATGGCTTGTGGGGTCCAGTATATGCAAACATCGCTTTGGACGAGGATTTCAACACCGTTGTAGGTGTTACTTTCAGCCACGATAGCGAGACTCCTGGTTTGGGTGCCGAGATTACCACCGAGAAATTCCAGGCGCCATTTATCGGCAAGCAGATTCTCGACGAGAGTGGCAATGTGGTCTCTATCGCCGTCAAGAAAAATGCAGACCCCAACGGCGCTCATGAGGTGGATGCCATCAGCGGTGGCACTATGACCTCCAATGGCGTGAGTGCCATGTTGGGCGACGACCTTATGCGCTATCAAGCTTTTATCAACAACATGCTGCAAGGCCAGGCAGTGGAAGCCGTGGCTGAGAATGCAGCTGACGCTCCCCAAGAGGAGGCCAACGAAAAGGAGGTAAGCAATGAGTAAGAACAAGAAACTTTTCACGACTCCGCTGCTGAAGAACAACCCAATCACCGTTCAGGTTTTGGGAATCTGCTCTTGTTTGGCGGTAACGGCGCAGCTGAAACCTGCCGTGGTAATGGCTTTGTCGGTCACGGTGGTTGTGGCGCTTTCGAACTTTATCATCTCACTGATGCGCAACACCATCCCTCCGCGCATCCGTATCATTGTCCAGCTGGTTGTCGTTTCGGCTTTGGTAATCTTGGTCAACCAGGTGCTGATGGCCTACGTATATGACGTGAGCAAGCAGCTTTCGGTGTATGTGGGATTGATTATCACCAACTGTATCGTAATGGGACGCCTTGAGGCTTTTGCCATGAGCCATAAACCTTGGGAGTCGTTCCTCGACGGTGTAGGCAACGGCTTGGGTTACGGCATCATCTTGGTCATCTTGGGCTTCTTCCGCGAGCTTTTCGGCAGCGGCACCATCTGGGGCTACCCCGTGATGGAGAAACTTGGAATGTACAAGATTGGCTACGAAAACAACGGCCTTGTCATCATGGCTCCTATGGCTTTGATTCTCGTGGGCGTCATTATTTGGATTCAGCGTTCCAAGGACAAGGAGCTCTGCGAAAAGTAACTAGTGACTAGGGATGGAACCCTTCAAATCTCCAAATCTTCAAATCTAAAAATCTGAAAATCTTCAAATGGAATATTTCAATATATTTATCAAGTCGATCTTTATCGATAATATGATTTTCGCCTTCTTCCTCGGCATGTGTTCCTACCTTGCCGTGTCGAAGACCGTGAAGACCTCGTTGGGATTGGGTGTTGCGGTAACCTTTGTGCTGACCATCACCGTTCCCGTCAACTACTTGTTGAACAAATATGTGTTGGAACCTGGTGCCTTGTCATGGATCAGCGACAGTTTGAAAGGTGTTGACCTCTCCTTCCTCTCGCTCATCATGTTCATCGCAGTTATCGCCGCCATCACCCAGATTGTGGAGATGGTTGTAGAAAAGTTCAGTCCGGCACTGTACAACTCTTTGGGTATCTTTCTGCCCTTGATTGCCGTCAACTGCGCCGTGATGGGTGGATCGCTCTTCATGCAGCAGCGTGCCTACGACAACATCGGCGAGGTTACCTGCTTTGCCCTTGGTTCCGGTATTGGTTGGCTGCTCGCTATAGTGGGCATTGCCGCCATCCGTGAGAAACTGCGCTATTCGCATATTCCCCCCGCACTTAAGGGTGTGGGTATTACCTTCATCATTACGGGTCTCATGGGATTGGCGTTCATGTCGTTCATGGGTATTAAGTTGTGAATAGTGAATAGTGACTAGGGGATGGAGCCCTCCAAATCTCCAAATCTTCAAATCTAAAAATCTGAAAATCTTCAAATCATAATGAGTCAAACTATAATTACTGCTTTGGTTGTTTTCTTGGTGGTCATCTTGGTCTTGGTGGCAGTGCTGCTTATCCTGCGTGCCAAACTCATTCCTCAGGGCAACGTGACCATCACTATTAATGACGATAAAAAACTGGAAGTTCCCACAGGCAACACGCTTATTTCGACACTTGCCGAGCAGAAGATTCACCTTCCTTCGGCTTGTGGCGGCAAAGGTTCTTGCGGCCAGTGCAAATGCCGTGTGCTGGAAGGTGGCGGTACCATTCTTCCCACCGAGGTGGGATTCTTTACTCGCAAGCAGATTCAGGACCATTGGCGTCTGGGCTGTCAGGTGAAGGTGAAAGAGGACATGAAGATTGCCGTACCGCAGTCGATCCTCAGCATCAAGGAGTACGAATGTACCGTTATCTCCAACCGCAACGTGGCAACCTTCATCAAGGAATTTAAGGTGCAGCTTCCCGCTGGTGAACACATGGATTTCATTCCCGGTTCATACGCACAAATCAAGATTCCAACGTTCAAAATCAATTATGCCGACTTCGACCGTGACCTTATCGGTGCCGAATATCTGCCTTCTTGGGAGAAATTCAAGATGTTCGACCTCCATTGTGTGAACACCGAACCGACAGTGAGAGCCTATTCTATGGCCAACTATCCCGCCGAAGGCGATGTTTTCATGCTGACGGTTCGTATCGCCACTCCTCCTTTCAAACCCGATCGTTCGGGCTTCATGAACGTCAATCCCGGTATCGCTTCTTCCTATATTTTCTCCCTCAAACCTGGCGATAAGGTCATTATGTCGGGTCCCTACGGCGATTTCCACGTCAAGGAACATCCTGCCGACATGGCAGAGAAACCCGAGATGATCTGGGTAGGCGGTGGTGCCGGTATGGCTCCGTTGCGTGCGCAAATCATGCACATGGCAAAGACTTTGCATACCTCCGACCGTCAGATGCACTATTTCTATGGTGCGCGTGCCCTCAACGAGGTATTCTATCTCGACGACTTCCACGGCATCGAGAAGGAATATCCCAATTTCCATTTCCACCTCGCACTCGACCGTCCCGACCCGGCGGCCGACGCAGCAGGCGTGCCTTATACCGCTGGTTTTGTCCACAACGTGATGTACGAGACTTATCTGAAGGACCATCCCGCTCCCGAAGATATCGAGTATTACATGTGCGGTCCCGGACCCATGAGCAAGGCTGTCGTCTCGATGCTCGACAACCTCGGCGTGGCTCCCGAAAACATCCTCTACGACAACTTCGGCGGTTGATGCTAACCGAACGGATAACTATAATTACTTGCCTCGACAGTACTGTTTTACTCTCTGCCGAGGCAAGTCTGTAAAAAGCGTAAGTGTAGAATCGAATTGCCTAATCAATAGTCACATAAAAGTCCAAAGTTTTAATCCCCTAGTCACCAATCACAAATTACAATACCATGAAAAAAATAGTGCTATTTCTTTGTTGCCTTGCCGCCATGCTCCCCATGGCGTTAGCCGACGAGGGTATGTGGATTCCCATGTTGCTGCAACGCAACGAGGCTGACATGCAGAAGGCGGGTATGCATATCTCCGCCAAGGATATCTACGACATCAACAACGCTTGTCTCAAAGATGCCGTCATCTTGTTCAACCAAGGCTGCACAGGCGAGTTTGTCTCCGACCAAGGTCTCTTCCTCACCAACCACCACTGTGGCTACAGCTATATCGTACGTCACAGCACCGTGGAGCATGACTACCTCACTCGCGGCTTTTGGGCTATGAACCGCGACCAGGAGATTCCCTGTCCCGGACTTACCGCTACGCGTTTGGTGCGTATGGAAGACGTTACCGACCAGGTGCTTGCCGGCATTGACAACAACACCACAGAGCAGGACCGCGCCAAGATTGTGGAGAAGCACATCAAGAGCATTACCGAAAAGGCCGTAGAAGGTACGCACTACAAGGCCATTATCAAGCCGTTCTACTATGGCAACCAGTATTTCATGTATGTCAATGAAGTCTTCACCGACGTGCGTCTCGTGGGTGCGCCTCCTTCGAATATCGGCAAGTTTGGTGGCGATACAGACAACTGGATGTGGCCGCGCCACACGGGCGACTTTTCGATGTTCCGCGTCTATGTGGATAAGGACGGCAAACCCGCCGAGTTCTCCAAGGAGAATGTGCCTTACAAGCCTCTCAAGCACCTCGAAATCTCGCTCAAGGGAGTTGATGAGGGCGATTTTACCTTCGTTTTTGGTTATCCTGGAACCACCAAACGTTACGTTACCAGCGACGAAATGGCTATGGCCGTGGAGATGCAGGATCCAATTAGCATCGACCTCCGCACCATCCGTCTCAAACACTACAAGGCAGCTATGGAGAAGAGTCCCGCGCAGCGTCTGCGCTATGCCAGCAAGGTGGCCAGCATTGCCAACGGCTGGAAGAAATGGCAGGGTGAGGTTGAAGGCATCCAGCGTTTGAACGGCATCCAGCAGAAACAGCAGAAGGAGGAGATGTTCAACACCTGGGCTGCCGACAAGCCTGAATACCGCAACGTGCTTAAAGAGCTCCACGAGCAATACGAGATTATGCGTCCTATCCAGAAAAGGATGCTCTATTTCACCGAAGCGGTATATGCCAGCGATTTCATGCAACTTGCCTACCAGCTCACCAATCTGGCCGGCGTGATAGACCACGATGGCGATGCGTCTATGTTTAAGGCCGAAATTGACAAGCTGAACAAGAGTCTTGATGCTTATTATACAGATTTCGAGAACCATTCGCAGGTGGACAAGGCGATTTTCGTTGAGACTATGTGCTACGCTCGCCACAATGGAATGATTGACTACAAGAGCGCCCTCAGCGACGCTGATTTTGAGGCTTTCCTCAACGAGGTATATGCCAAGTCGCTCATCTCGCAACCCGAAAAGATGCGCAAGACTCTCAGCAAGATAAATCCTGACAAACCAGGCAAAGCTGTGGAGAAACTCATGAACGAGGATCCTGCCGTCCAGCTGGTGATGCAATGTTATTTTAGTCTGTATCAAACCCCTGAAAATGCGTCTGCCGCTGAGGCTCGTAACGAAATCAGCCGATTGATGCGTACCTATGTGAAGGGAATGATGGCGCTCTATCCCGACGAGCAGTATGGCACCGACTCTACCGTCAAGAAACCTTATTTCTTCCCCGACGCAAACCTCACACTGCGTGTGGCTTATGGTCATGTGCAGGGCTTCCAGCCTCGCGACGGTGTTTATTACAAGCCTTATTCCACGTTGGAGGGCATCATGCAGAAGGAAAATCCCGACATCTACGACTATGTGGTTGAGCCGCGTCTCAAGGAACTCTACGAAACCAAAGACTATGGCCGCTACGCCAACAGCAAAGGCGAGTTGCCTGTAGGCTTCATTGCCACCAACCATACCACAGGCGGCAACAGCGGCAGTCCTGTCTTGAATGCCGATGGTCAGCTGATTGGCATCAATTTCGACCGCTGCTGGGAAGGCACGATGAGCGATTTGCTGTTCGATCCCGACTATTGCCGCAACATCAGCCTCGACATCCGCTATTGTTTGTTCATCATCGACAAGTTCGCCGGTGCCAAGCACCTCGTTGACGAGATGACGCTGGTGGAGAAATAGTCAGAAAATAATTTTCAAAGGGTCATGACGGGTTTGTCCATCTTGGCAAAATGATAGTTTGCTATGGAAATTAATATATCATAACAAATCATGAAACAAGAATATAGAAAGCCGACACTGAAAGTTGTGGAGTTTAAGGCAGAAAGTGGCTTTGCAGGTTCCAACTCGTTCATCAGGGCCACATCTGATGCCATGCTTTTCGAGATGACTTTTGATGAGGCTCCGCGCAACGAACGGTTCAGCGTCGATGATTGGTGTTCCTCCTCCTCGTCCGACGGCACGCACTTCTCTCACGAGGACTGGGGAACCTTGTAGGAAAGTAATTTAAGAACAGACATTACTAAAAGAAACTAACAGAACAGATATACAATGAAAAAAAGCAACATACGCTTTTTTGCAGTGGCAGTAGTGCTGCTGGCCGCCACTTCATGCCAGAAAGAAGAAATCCGCACCCTCAAAGCCACTTTTGAACGCTTTGAAAGCGAAAGCAAGGCATATATTGACGACGACTACTATTCCTGTTGGGAGGCCAACGATGCTGTGGCAATCAATGGAACCTCTTGCGCCGTGACCCTCGCCTCGGGCAGCGCTCAAGCAAGAAGCGCACAGATTGTCGTTCCCGCCGAACTCAATGGCCAGAACCTCCTGGCCTTCTACCCCGCCGATAAGATCTCTGACATGTCCGCTGCCGGTGGCACCGTAGATTTCCCACATATCCAGACCTATATGGAAAACACTGAAGGAAAGCAGATTATCGAAACCCCATGGCCGCCTACTGCCCCTCCGACGGCACGGAACTGAAGTTCCACAACCTCGGCTCGCTGCTCAAGGTGACCATTCCCAACAACGAGGATATCAAAGCCATACAGGTGAAGGGCATTGACAACCAGATGCTCTGCGGCAAGGCACAGATAAAATTCGACAACAACGGAAATCCCATGCTTACCTCCTGCACCAACGGCAGCAACAGCGTCACTCTCCGCTTCCCATCTCCCGTGACGGCTAACGGAAAGAGCTTCTACATCGTTCTGCCTCCCAACACCAACTTCGAGACCCTTACCATCGCCGTTCTCGCCAACAACGGCACTTCCTGGGCCCATCACGCCAAGACCGCCGACATGGGCCGTGTGCTCGCCCGCAACCACATCGCCGCCTTCAGCTACGACATCAGCCACCACACCGACTACGACTTCGTAGCCGACTGGACGATGCGTTACACCGCCTCCTGCCAGGTGGAGATCGAAACCAGCTATATGGAAGACCACATTGCCTACCACAACTTCTCAGGCACAAAAGGCCTGGTTGTGTTCGAAGACATCATCACCAAGGTGAGCGACTATACCTATTTTGGCGAAGATTACTTGCAGAGCATCACTATCCCCGCAAGCGTCACGGAGATTGGGGCATCCGCATTTCAAGACTGCAACGGGCTGACCTCCGTATCGGCTCCCTGCGCCACCATCATCGGGAATTCCGCATTCTTTGCCTGCCATGAGCTGTCATCAGTGTCGGTTCCCTGCGTCACCGCAATCGGGTTTGCCGCATTCGCCGCCTGCACAAATCTAAGCCACATCTATTCCCGTACAGGCTTACCCACCATTGGAACCAATGTGTTTGACAACGTACCCTCCTCCGCCGTTCTCCACCTCCCCAGCAGTTTGAGCGGCGCTACTTTGCCTGGCTGGCCTGGCACGTACGACTACGACTACAACAACTAAGTTATTGCACCAGACAAAATTCTCAAACAAGATAACGAGGGAGCCCTAACACGCAATGGGGCTCTCTTTTTTTGTTGAATAAATTCAGTCGTTTTCTCGCCTCGGCATAGTGAAAGCATGGTTCGACCGGCTCACCAACCGCTTTCCCTCTGCGCTCGGCTTATCGAAAACGTTCAGTACGAATCTATTCAATATGGTGCAAATTTCACACTAATAGCAGATTAGCCAATCATTCTTATCAGCCATTCTTTCAGGACGGGGTCGGCGATATAGATGCCGTCTTTTCTTGCAGTGATGAGCTCTCGCTCAAGAAGTGTGGTTTTGATTCGTGCAATATTGCTGTAGCTTCCAAGGTTGTATTCGTTTCGGATGGCTCCATGGCCGAAGTCGTTGTGAATGTCAGCGAGTATGGCTTTGAGAAAATTCAGTTGGTATTCGGTGAGCCGTGAGGTCTGCTCAATAAATACGTTGCTTGTTTCGTCCAGAAGTTCGTTGATGGCGGTTTGCAGTTCCTGCTCGGTGGTTTCCTGCTCGGTGTTGAGTAATGTCAGCCATGCAAGATGCTGTACGTAGGAGGATTGGTTCTCTACGGCTGTGCAGAGTTGGGTGATGCGTTCGGCGGTGATATGCTTTCCGTTTTGTTCAAAACGGTTTTGAATATAGGGTATCCATGTTTCGGTGGGAATGACATCCAAGTGAATAAGGTCGCCGAATTTGTAGAAGGGATAGCTGGATTTCAAGAAGAGGTTCTCCATAAGGTGTTTCTGGTTTCCAAAAAGGCAGTAAGAGACATTTTGTTGGTGTTGCCATACAGTGCGCATGCGTCGTTGTATGGTCAGAGAGTCTTCAAATTCGCCTATTTGTTGGAACTCGTCAATACAGATTATGATATGTACTCCCTTCTTTTGGGCTATGGTTTCGGGTAACTGAAGTATCTCCTCGGGTTTGTGGGTTTTGGGTGAGATGCCTAATGAGACGGAATATTCGTTTGTTGGGTCTATTTTGAAGCTCACCTTGGGCGTAAGGCGCAGCATGAAGTCAGTCACTAAATGCTTCCATTCGTCAAAGCGGCTCTCAGTTTGGTGAAGTATCTCTTCGGAGAATTTATTGTAGAATTCATATTCGCTGCGGCATGAGAAGATGTCCATATAGATGATGAGAATCTTGTCAGTGGAAATCGTTGAGCGTACTTTGTTGACCAACGATGTCTTCCCCAACCGACGAGGGGACATCAATATGGTGTTGATGCCATTCTCGAAATTGGCTCTGAGTCGCAGTATTTCTTTTTCGCGACCAATGAAATAGTCATCTTTGACGGCAGTACCGAAAATGAATGGTTTTTGCATCTTGTAGAGAATATTTTGATGCAAAGATACACATATTTTTTAAATCACACAAAGTTGTATCACACAACTTTGTGTGATACTTATACAATTGATAATTATATTATTAAATAGTAAAGGCTATTGAATTTTCGGACGGTTCATTATACGAGAACGTGGGACAATTGCAGTGGGTTTTCTTGCGGTGTTTGGGCATCCGGACGCCTTTGTTGCTACATGCACCGCAAAGCATCATGGCTGCGAGGAGGAAGAAGAGCAATTTTGTATTACGCATGGATACTTTTATCGAATTGAAAATTGTGAAAAGTGAAATGTCAAGGTCAAGGTTAACGTCAAGGTATATATATCTGGTTGTCGGAAACGTCGGCGTTGACGTGGAAGACTTTGAGGATATTTTCTTTGGTGAGGCCTTGGGCGATGGGACCTTGGTAGCAGACGGAGTGGTTGTCTAACAACAGCAGTTGGCTACAATAGTGGAGGGCGAGGTTGAGGTCGTGGATGACAACGAGAATGGTTTTGTGCTGGGTTCGGTTGATGTCGCGCAGCAACTCCATGATTTCGAGTTGGTGTGCAATGTCGAGGTTGGAAATGGGTTCGTCGAGCAGCATGACGGGGGTCTGCTGGGCGAGAGCACGTGCGAGCATCACACGTTGCAGTTCACCGCCGCTCATCTGGCTGGAAAGCGCAAAGCGCAGGTGCCAGGTGTTGGTCTGTTTCATACACTGTTCCACGATGTCCCAATCGGCTTGCGACTCGTTTTGTAGCCTGTGTTGGTATGGATTGCGGCCCATGAGAACGGTTTCGAAGGCGGAGAACTCGAAATCGGTCTGTGGTTGTTGTCGCACGAAGGAAAGAGTCTGTGCCAATTCGCGTGCCGAATAGTCGTTGACGTTTCGTCCTTGGATGGTCACTGTGCCGTGGGAGGGTTTGATGAGATTGGCGATGCAGCGGAGCAGGGTGGTCTTGCCGCATCCGTTGGCGCCCATGATGGCATAGAAACTGCCCTCTTCGATTTCAAGGTTGATGTCGTGGAGTATCTCTTTCTTGCCAAAAGCGCATGATATGTCGTGGAGGGAAAGCATATCAAATTAAGAATTGAGAATTAGTCAAGGTCAATGTTAAGGTTAAGGTCAATGTCACACATATAATTTTCCTTGTTGGCTGTTTCTGCGTTCAAGTTCTTGTTCAATGCGTTGTGGAATCTCTTCGTTGCGAATCAGTCGGCCGTCGCTGCGACGCCAACTGCGTTCGGGGAGTGCTTGGTAGCGTGGTGGCACCTCTCCGGCAAATCGTTCCATAATGATGTCGGGACGTAGCCGTTCAAGGAAGTCACATACCAATGAGATGTAGTCATCCAAAGCGAAAGAGGGTGGAGGTGGGGTGCCTGCCAGCATCTCTTGCTCCATGGTGGTGCCTTTGAGTATCTGTAGTTGGTGTAGTTTCAAGGTGTTGATGGGCAAAGAGTTGATGATGTCGGCTTCTGCTACCATCATTTCGCGTGTCTCACCTGGAAGACCGAGTATGAGGTGCCCTCCGCAGGGGATATTGCGTTGTGCGGTGGCTTCAAATGCCCAGCGAGTGGTGGCAAAGTCGTGTCCACGGTTGATGCGTTGCAACGTCTCGTCGTAGCAGCTTTCTATTCCGTATTCTATCGCCACATAGTGCTTTTTGGCGAGTGAGGCTATATAGTCGAGTTTCTTGTCATCGATGCAGTCGGGACGCGTACCGACGACCAATCCCACCACTTTCGGGTGGCTTAGCGCCTCTTCGTAGCGTTCACGCAAGATATTTAACGGGGCGTAGGTGTTGCTGTAGCTTTGGAAATAGGCAAGGTAGCGTGGGGCCTTCTTGTAGCGCCATTCATGAAATTCAATACCTTCGTTGAGTTGCTGGGTGATGCTTTTGCGCTGTTCGGTGTGGCAGTAGGAGGGATTGAAGGCGTTGTTGTTGCAAAAAGTGCAACCACCCGTGCTGAGTTTCCCGTCACGGTTAGGACAAGAGAAACCGGCATCGATGGAGAGCTTTTGGATTCGCTCGCCAAACAATGACTTGAAATATCCCGAATAGTTGTTGTAGCGCATGAAGGTATTGAATACTTTTGCAAAGATACGACTAATTGGTGAATAGTTATATGGAAGGCGTGATGATGACGCGCCAACTATTGTCTTTAGGGTCTTTTTCTATATAATTTTTTTCAATGAGTTGGTTGACCAATTTTTGGACGGCAGATTTGTTGATGCCCGTCTTTTTTTGTATATCAGACTGAGTAACAATTGGCAATGTCTGCATCATTCGTAGAATAATAGCATAGTTGGGAGAGCGAAATTTTATCATTTCACCATCGTACCACCAATAGTCCTCATTTTGTTCGGTTACGAATAAATAGTCGTTATACACTTCCGTCGCCACCAATTGAGTAAAATATTTTGCGAAAGGACCAATATCGTTGATTCCGGCATGAGCCCCATCGCTTGGTGCAAAACCAATCTTTTGATCTGTTGCATGTAAAGCTTCAAGATACTCCACTTTCTTTCTACTGCGTACGACAATCATCGGGTACCCGTGACGGTATAGAATGAAGTTGGTCAACAGTCTAGCAATACGTCCATTGCCATCTTCGAATGGATGAATCCTTATGTAGCGATAGTGGAACAGGGCAGCCAATTCAACTGGCGACAACTTTCCACGCTGTTCTTCTTCGTTATACCAGTTGACAAGGTCGGTCATCAAGGCTGGCGTCTCATCAGGCGATGCATATTCAAAACGGTCTCCATAACGGGTGATTACTGAATTGGGGCGGGTCTTGTATTGTCCTGCATGAATGACATAACTTGTTTGCACTCCTCCAGGCAAGTCGCGATAGACGGTGTAGTCTTCACGAAGCAAAGTCTTGTGAAGTGAGCGTATGAAACTTTGGGTCAAGGGCATACTTTTTACGCGTGCTTCTTCTGTCATCATCTTTAAGCCCACATTGCTGGCGGTCATCTCTTCCACATCGCGCACATATGCCTCCCCAATGATTTTTCCTAACATCAACAGTATCTCTGTCTGTCCGTAAGTCAAGGTGTTGCCTTCTATGTGATTGCTGTTATAGTTATAGTCAATGGTGAAGCGCTTGCTAAGTCTTTCTTCATTGCGAACCGATAAGGGTTGTATGCTGAACCATGCTTCTAACGCTTTGTTTAAGGTCGCCATAACTGTTAAATATTAATTGTCTTTTTGTGATATTATTTTCTAAAAGGTGGTAGATGTACCACCTTTTGGCTGCAAAAATACGATAATTTATTCAAATAATTGTTAAAATCATTTTAACTCCAGTATTGTTTAATTGATTTTTAACTCTTATTAACACAAAATAACCGAAAATAATAATTGTCATCGCTAAAAGGTGGTAATGCGACCACCTTTTTGTGGAGTCTCATGCTTGCTTTTGCCGATTTACCAATTGGGAAAATTGGTCTTCGATTTCGTCAAATTCCCAAATTGCAAATAAAAATGTTGTATAATCAAATAGTTGTGAATATAGTAAGATATATGGAATTTGCCTATTGTGTGAAGTAATAAAATTAGAAATCTGTTAAAAAATAGCAATCTTTTTTATTGATGTTCTTTATATAGTCTTTTCTAATTGAAAGCAAGTTCCTGACATTGAGTTTTCTTTTTGAAATAGATTTATATCCATCGCTTTTACTAAGTGTTGTGGAAATATAATAGTCTGCTGTTTTCTCCCATTGAGAAAACAACAAATGGTCTCCGTTGTTGAAGGAAGAGAAATTGTTTACGTCATTAATTAATTCTTCGTCAGAATCAAGATATCGTTTTATGTTGTGAATGTATAATGCAAGGTTTGCAACAACCTTTGGCACGTTCTCCCATTCCAGTTTGTCATTCACATAAATATTGACAGTACCACCTGCGGTAAAAAAGTCACGAACGTTAGAGCAAATGATTGAAAAGCGGGAACAAATCCAAAGAGAAGGTTTTCGAAATTTGTCCTGGTCCGTTCCGAGAATTTCAGGAAACAAGGCATAAGAACACACTCGAAAATATTCCTTAACTTCATTGGAAAGGTCGGAGAGCATACGGAACTCACAACTTGGGTTGTATAATTCCGATGGATGGGTAATGGTGGTTGGTTCTTCACTTATCCACCATGGCATTGATTTCTGATTACGTCCTCTGAACTTCTCGCGATAATGCTTTCGTACAAGGTTAATCTGCCCATCTCCCATTTTGCGAAATTGCTCATACGAAGTCCCCATCTTTTCAAATATAGTTTTATCCGTTGCACTCATGTCCATGTTGATAAGGTAGCGAGGGCTATGGGTAACAGCTATTTCTGATAGACAATCTTCGTATGGTTTGCAGCGGAAGTCTATTTCAGGGGCAGACAAACGACCAAACATAAGGAAAACTTTTTCTATTTCTGATTCTCGTAATGTTTCAACAATACTACTTCCTGTTGAAGTCCATGTTTTATCTTTAACCGATTTTACCTCTACTCCGTATGTTGTATCATCAAGGAGGATGTCTGGGAAGTGTTGCCTATCGGATTTTCTTATTTTCTCAGGCGAAATATCGAACTCTGAAGCCAGAGAACGCATTTTGTCAAGAACAATTTGTTCAAGTTTCTCGCCATTTTGTTTGCTATACAATGCAACGTTTTTTCTTGCATCTTTAACAAGGGCTTCTGTTGTTACAGCCATAAAATGTGCAAAGCGTTCGTTATCTTTGCATTGCTGTTCTACTGTTGCGTAACTTGTTCCTTCCATACTATTCACCGAAATAAAGTGGCCAAATATCTTCTAATCGTTTTGCGATGTGGTAGGCAAGTACTGGAGGAACAGCATTTCCGATAACCTTGTATGCCCCAGATGAACTTAGTTTATATGAACGTCCTTCGCCCTTAATAATAAATTGGTAATCAGGTGGGAATGTTTGTATTAAAGCACATTCCCGTGGTGTTAATCTCCTCTCTATCTTGCCTTGTGACAACTCGTTGAGATATTTGCCACCATGTTCTTTCGACAAGCGACGGAATTCAATATTGCCATGATGTTCAGAACGAATAGTCGGTCCTAAGCCGTCCAACTTTATCTCTGTTTGTCCTTGTCCGTGAGCGAGGAACTTTGCTTTTGAGTATTGTGCCTGAGCAGGATCTGTTGACTCGTTTGGTTCGGGTAACATTCCAAGTACGTCTTTTGTAGTGACAATGGGCAATAGTGAATTGTCGTTGACAGTACAATTATGCGTTGGCAGTGGGTAGGGATTGTACATTTGGGGTACATCATTTTGTTGAAGAGCGGCTAATGCTTCCGGACACAAAGCATCAATCCTAATACCGATAAAAATAACACGTTCACGCGTTTCAGGTACACCATAGTTTGCAGCGTGAAGCACTTGTGGGTCAAGAACAATATAACCATTGCCATCGGCTGATGCGAAGTCACGTTGAATAATATCCTTCACATCTCCAAGACTGACAAGCCCTTTTACATTTTCGGCAACAAATACTTTTGGACGAGTGATGTCTATTACCTGTTTCATCCAGAAATAGAGCTTGCCACGACTTTCTTCTGAGGGAACGTCATCTGTGCGCAATTTACCCTCGTGGTCTTTGTGTGATTCAAATCCTTTACGTTTTCCAGCTACACTAAAATCTTGACATGGAAAGCCACCCGTGACAACATCCACGTTTTTGGGGAAGACATTGGCACCTTGGTTGTGCATTTTTACTAAATCAACCAAACTGATACGTTTATAGGTATCAGCGTTATGATTGTGACGACTCATATATGTTGTCCAACCAACTTCAGCTTCAGGAAGAATATCATTAGCAAATATTGTGCTGAAACGGTTCTTTTTAAGTAGAATCCAATCATCATCAATAATTTGCGCTATGCTATCTGAGTTTTTGGGGAAACTTTTTCGTGGTGCAATAAAACCACCCTCAAAACCAATGTCCATGCCTCCACATCCAGAGAATAATGATAGCAAACGTAATGTGTTAGGGTTTCTGTTTTCTCTTTCTGGAAAATTGATATGTATTTGATCTTCAGCAACACTTGCATCTGAATCCAATTGTTCCTTTTCAATTTCGTAAATGTGTTTTTTCTTCAAATCCGCTTTATTTAAAAGCGTGGAGGTCAAAGCAAAAAAGCCGTTCAGGTTCTGACCAACCCTATTTTGATTTTATGCAATGACCACCCACGCTGTGATTAGTAAATTCTTTTCACAACGGGACGTCAATGCATCATTTTCCTCAAATAGCTACTTGATTGGTCAGATCTGAACGGCGAAGAATGATGTCTTACTATCGGTCGAGTTTGCTACCTATAGGGATAGCTGCCTAAATTAATGCTACATGATGTTTTGCGTTGTTTTTGCGCGTGCTTGTCATTCTTCGGGCAGCGGGGCACGAAAAAAGCGCAGATCATTGACTATCCACGCTTCTAAGGCCCTAGGAACTGCCCGCAATCATTGATAAGTCACGCCTGCGCAACGCAGACGCTTACTGACTTATTCGTAATGAATGCCTTTTGAATTTCCTAGGTTCTAGAAGCAAGTGCCGAATAAAATAGCAAACGCTTTGATTATATGTGTTTTATATTATATTATTGTTTTTGTTTTTAGGTTTTCGTTCAACAATTTAATATGTTGCAAAGGTACACATTTTTTATCATTGATACGTCTTTTTACTTGATTTTCCTTGTTTTTAATTCTTCTTTTTTCATTTTTAGTTTGTATCTTTGCAAATTATGAAAATTGCTTTACTTGGATACGGAAAAATGGGCAAAGCCATTGAGGCTCTTGCTGATGAGCGTGGGCATAAGGTCTGCGCAGTGATTGATAACGAGTCGGATTGGATGACAAAGATTGACGACTTGCGCCGTTGTGATGTCGCCATTGATTTCTCCATGCCGTCGTGTGCCGTGGAAAACATCATGAAGTGTTTCAATATTGATGTCCCCATTGTGGTGGGTACTACGGGTTGGTACGACCAGCTGGATGCCGTCAAGGAGGAATGCCGTCAACGTGGCCAGGCTTTGTTTGTGGCTTCCAATTTCAGCATTGGCATGAATATCATGTTTGCTCTTAACGAGCGTCTGGCGCAGCTGATGAACGGACAGCCCGACTATAAGGTTGCCATTTCCGAGACGCATCATATCCACAAACTCGACGCTCCTAGCGGGACTGCCATCACGCTTGCAAATGCCATTTCGGATGAGATTGACCGCTACGAGGGGTGGGAGATGTCTGGCAAGGAAGAAGAGGACGAGATTCCGGTAACCTCGATTCGTGAGGGTGAGGTGCCAGGCATCCATGTGGTAACCTACGATAGCGAGATTGATACCATCACTTTGAGCCATAGCGCCAAGAGTCGCAAAGGTCTTGCGTTGGGTGCAATCCTTGCTGCGGAATACCTTGAAGACAAGAAGGGTTTCTACACGATGAAAGAGTTGCTGAGTCTGTGATCAGATGTTCAGATATTTAGAGATGTTTAGACTCTGTAAATCTGAAAATCTGAAAAGGTTCAAGGGGTTCAATTAATCTGAAAATCTATAAAAATGCGTCATTATCCTCTGAAAATGGTTGTGTTGCTGGTGCTGCTGTTTGTAGCGGTGGCGGTGAGTATGATGGTGGGTGTGGTGCATTTCAGCTGGCAGGAAATATGGCAGTCGCCTATCTTTTGGAATCTGCGTCTGCCGCGTATCTTGCTGTGCATGTTGGTGGGAGCCGCCCTTTCGGTGAGCGGTGCCGCCTATCAGTCCATTTTCCGCAATCCGCTTACCGACCCGTACGTTTTGGGCATCTCGTCGGGTGCTTCGTTGGGCGCGGCGATAGCCATTTTGTTGGGTTTGGAGGCTTGTCTGTGGGGTATTGGTGGCTGTGCCTTGGTGGCTGCATTGCTTACGGTGTGGCTTATCTATAGCATTGCCTCTATTGGCAACCGGTTGCATACCACGACATTGTTGTTGACAGGCGTTTGTCTTACTTTTCTTATCACCGCCATCATCTCGTTCTTGATGGTGTTGCACCAAGACAAGATGGACAGCATCATTTTTTGGACAATGGGAAGTTTCGCTTCCGCTTCGTGGAGTGATGTGCTTTTGGTGGCACCTGTCGTATTGGTGGGAGTCTGTGTGGTGCTGTTCTATGGAAAAGACTTGAACCTGTTGCTTGCGGGCAGCGAGACGGCTCAGAGCATGGGTGTAGAGGTCGAGAAGGTGAAGAAGACATTGCTGTTGTTTACTACGTTGATGGTCGCCGTGGCGGTAAGCTGCTGCGGTGTGATAGGTTTTGTGGGACTGGTGGTGCCGCATTGCATGCGACTTTTGGTGGGTGCCGACAACCGCAAATTGATGCCGATGAGTATTCTTGCCGGGGCGTTGCTGATGTTGGTATGCGACACGTTGGCGCGTACCGTGCTCCAGCCGAGCGAATTGCCTGTGGGAAGTCTTACCGCCCTTGTTGGCGCACCGCTTTTCATTTATTTATTGTATCGTCGTAACAAGCAAATTTGAAAAGTACCATTCCAACAGCAATGCACGGTAAGAATCACTTTGCAAAAAAATTAGAGGATGTGTCGAAAAAAATGTATATTTGCAAAATCAAATGTTCTTATATTGAGAAACAGAAAATAATAACTATCACTAAATCTAATAATTAAACACTATGAAAAAGATTTTCATCGCTATTGGAGTTGTAGCTGTTTTAGCATCTTTCGCCAGCTGCAGCAAAACTTGCAGTTGTAAAGAAACCATTACCTACGAAGATATGAGTGGAGATTGGTCAGAAATGGGTGATCTTGGTGGTTCCGCAACTTTTACTCAGGAAACCAAGGGTAAATGTTCCAAACTTAATGTTGAGAGTCACCAAAGTATGTGTGGCATGAATGTCATTGACAAGGTTGAGTGCGAATAATGTAGGCGAATATTGCCGGCTGTTTTCCAAGTAGGCGGGCAATGAATCCGAAATGCGGCATTCCTAGGAATGCCGCATTTGTTTTTGGAGGATGATGAGAAAAAATAAGATGATTTCAATTGGAGAAAACTACTTGCGAGAACATCAATCAAGACTCTTTGAACATCATATTCTGCCCTCGTTGAAATATTTGTATGGCGATCTCTTTTTGATGAAGCATAGCACTTTGAAAAAAAATTTGTGCAATTCAAAAAAAGTTAGTACTTTTGCACCCGATTTCGTGACGAGAGGTATGTCATGAGCCGCGAAGCGAAAGCTTCAAGACTCAAGCCAAATATACACCATGGAGAGGTGGGTGAGTGGCTGAAACCAACAGTTTGCTAAACTGTCGTACTCGATTAGGGTACCGGGGGTTCGAATCCCCCCTTCTCCGCCAAAAGAGTGATCTCACGAAGGGTAAAACCATTCAGAGTTCACTTTTTTTTCGGGATATAGCGTAGTCCGGTTATCGCGCCTGCTTTGGGAGCAGGAGGTCGCCTGTTCGAATCAGGCTATCCCGACAGCATAATGCAGCGGTTCCGTAGCTCAGCTGGATAGAGCAACTGCCTTCTAAGCAGTAGGTCCTGCGTTCGAATCGCAGCGGAATCACAAAAATAGCGAGGATGCCAGTCGGCATCCTCGTTTTGTTTTATTGGACTTGATGTAAAAGCAAACGGAGATCAAGGAGCTACTTCGTAATCTTCTTTGAAGTGCTTATAGCCACTGTAGTCAACATTTAGTACCTCGAAAAATTTGCGTTTATCATTTGGAGTTTTGTCGAGGTATTTTTTTGCCATCTTTTTATTTCCTCTGTTTTGGTACAGGTAGAATATGTGGTCGTATGCCTTACGTTGGTCAAGTCCATTGACATACTCTTCTTTTGTCACCGTCATTCCGAAGAGGTTTTTCAACTCTTCATCAGTTACCTTATGGTCAAAGATTGTTTCCATATCTTATTTGGTAATCGTAAAAAATATGTTATGATGCTCAAAAACTCAATTCAACAAATCTTCAATGTTGACTGGAGATTATAACTCAATTCAACAAATCAACGAATCAACAATTCAACATTTATTGCTTTGCTGTGCGAAACAAGGGAATTGATATCAGTGCCGTAAGCAGTTCGGCGATGGGAACCGCGAGCCACAGGCCGGGAATATGAATCATGAGTGGCAGCAAAAGGAAACCCGCTACGGGGAAAAGGATGCCGCGGAGGGTCATGAGGAGTGTTGCGGTTTTGTGCTGCTCGACGCTTTGGAAATAGCCTATGGCGGAGATGTTGAATGCCACGGAGGTAAAACCTAGGGCATAGAGCGGAAGTCCTTTTACGGCAATGGGAAAGGCTGCACTACTCGAGTTGAGGAAGATGGAGATGATAGGCGTTGGAAAGAGGAGGAACAACACCGTTACCAAAGCGCCAAAAACCAGGCTGAACGTGACACTGTATCGGAAGGTGTGACTGACGCGTGAAGGCTGTTGGGCGCCGTGGTTATAGGAAATGATGGGTTGTGCCGACTGTGCCACTGCGTTGTAGATCATATAGACTACGGGGAAGAGGTAGCAGATCACGCTGTAGGCTGCCACGCCGGAATCGCCCAAATAGCGTCCAAAAACCCAGTTGCCGGTGAGCATCATTACTGATATGGCAAATTCTCCTATGAAGGCCGAAAGTCCGAGTTTTGCCATATAGCCCACGTTTCGCAGCGAGAGTCGCAGACTGGTGAGGGTGGATTTGAGACGGTAGAACTTGAGACTCTTGGCGCGGAAAAGCATGTAGTAGAGGGTCATGAGTGCGCCGAAACCCGTTCCGATATCTGTGGCGAGGGCTGCTCCCTTGAGTCCCATTCCGCAAGGCAGGATAAAAAGATAGTCGAGCACGATGTTAAGCAACGCAGGGATGATGTTGGCATACATTGCGTATTTGGGAGCTCCGTCGAGGCGGATGACAAACTCGCCCACAATCTGGAACATCAGGAAAAGGCAGGTGGGAACGAACCAAAGGTAGTATTCCTTTGCCATCGACATCAGTTCGTTTGAAACGCCTAACAGATGCAATATCGTGGAGGGGAAGAGATAGAAGCAGATTCCCAGCAGGCTGGCGAGGATGATACAGGTTAGATAGGCTTGGGTGACGTTGATGCGTGCCGCCTTGGCGTTGTCTTTCGAGAGGTGGATAGCCGCCACCACGCTGCTTCCGATGCCGAACATCATGCCGAGACCGGTAACGAGCATCATGATGGGCGCTACGAGATTCACGCTTGCCAGTCCTTCGGCTCCCACGCCGTGGCCTACAAAGATTCCGTCGGTGATGGTAAAGGCGACGTTGAAGGTCATTCCGAGCAGCGTAGGTACGAAAAGCGCCCGAAATAGTTTTGGAATGTCTGCAGCTGCGAAGTCTATATTGTCTCGATTGTCGAACATGAATTTGAAGATTTAGAGATTAGAAGATTTACAGAGTCTGAACATCTGAAACTCTAAGCATCTGTATTGTTGATTTGAAGATTTTGTTCACTATTCACCATTACCAATTACCAGCTCGTTGTTGGTCATGCGGCGCATGTAGGATTGGATGATAGCTTTGAGTGGTGTCAGCGCATTTGATTTTTCTTTGGTAGGCGTAAGGGTCGTGCCTAGAGCGTCGGATTTTAGGGTGGATTGTGACACCGCATTCGTCCCATCAAACTGGATGAATGTATCGCGTGTAATATATTGATAAAGTCCGTTGTTGTAGTTCACCGCCCAAGTCTTTTCTGGTGGAGTGGTCAGCAGATCTATGCCGAAGGCCACATAGGGTTTTTCGTAGCCGAGCAGCGAGAGCAGCGTGGGCATGATGTCGATCTGTTGTGCCACAGCGTCCATCGTGCCACGAGGCAGTTGTCCCGACGGGTCGAAGAAGGCGATGGGAACGCGGTAGGGCGCTATGGGACCGGCGTGGTTCTTTCCATGTAGCATGTTGGTGTGGTCGGCGGTGAGCACGAAGATGGTGTTTTGGTACCACGGCATTTTTGATGCGGTGCGGAAGAATTGTCTTAATGCGTTGTCGGAGTAGCGCACGCAGCGGTGGATGGGCATGGGTCCTTGCGGGAAGGTTTTTTCGTATTTTTGTGGAATGGCGAAGGGATGGTGCGACGAAGCCGTGAAGAGTGCCGTAAGGAACGGCTGTGGCAGGGTGTCCATAGTTTGCGCGAAATACTGCAAGAAAGGTTCGTCCCAGATGGCCCAGGTGCCGTCAAAGTCTTTGTCGCCGTTAAAGCGTGGGTCGCGGTTGTATTCGTCGCGGCCGTAGTAGTATTGGAATCCTGCCGCCTTGGCGAAGGCCTGGAATCCCATTGATGAGTTTTCTGCTCCGTGGAAGAAAGCGGTGCGGTAGCCCAGCGGGTTGAGCAGCGAAGCTACGCTGTTGATGGGGTTGAGCGAGGCGGGGGTAAGCACGTAGGGTTCTATGAACATCGGTATCGATGCGAGAATCGACGGCATGGCATCAATCGACTTGCGTCCGTTGGCGTAGCTCTGCGAGAAAGTCAAACTCTCATGTAGCAGCGAGTCGGTGAAAGGTGCGTAGCCTTCTTCGATGTATTCCGAAGAGAAGCTTTCGAGAATCAAAATTACCACATTCTTGCCTTCCATTCTTTCCGTATTCTTGCCTTCATAGTGGTGTATCGGGCTGTAGTATTGTTCTGGATTTTCGAAATAGTTGGGGTCTTTGAAGACATTTTTTCCCAATGTGCGGATGAGCGAAAAGGGTGTGTTGAGCACCAGCGAGGCCTGCGACGGGTCGCGCACGTATTGGTTCGCGTTGCTTACAGCGATAGGACGTATGGCTGTGGAGGCTCCTCCGCGCATGGCAATCACCGAAATAGCGAGGAAGAGGAAGAGATTGATTGTTGATTTGAGGATTTGTCGAATTGTGGATTTCAGTGAGCCGCAATCGGATTTCTTGACTCTTGATTCATAACTCTTTATCACATCTTTGTACAAGAACCAGAGCATGCAGATAAGTGCCACTCCCAGCAGCACCAAATACCAATGGCTCAGCAGTTCGGTGCCGATGATGCTGCCGAGGTTGTTTTCCGACTCAAACTCCCGAAATACCGTTGTCGTGGTTCTTCTGCCTGTGTATTGGGCATAGACGCAATCTACCAAGTTGGCAACTACCGCTATGGAGTTTACTACTACAAAGACTATTTTTGTGAATAGCGAATAACGAATGGTGAATGGTGATTTCCCTTTTGGGGAGAAGAACAGCGGAATCAGCACCATCAATGCGTAAAGCAGGTTGGTGTAGAAAATGGCGGAGGAGTCGAAGATGAAACCTCCTTTGAGCACTTGCAGCCAGTTGGGTCTGTTGTCGGCGAACATTGCCCAATTTTCCCATAAGAACGCCACCCTGCAAACGAAATAGGCGATGTAGGCGAGGAAAAGGTTCCACACCATTTTTAATTGGGAATTGACAATGGATAATTGATAATTGGACGATGGACGCATGACTGACTGCTTAAAACTTAAAACTCAAAACTTAAAACTGAAAGTAGATAAATGGTTGCACGTCGGCGGTGACGAATTGGCGCATGATAAAAATAGCTATGAGTGAGATGATTACAAGAAATGTCGCTGGCATTTGGGCGAACCATAGGCGATAGCGGCGCTTGAAGTGTTCGGGCAACCAATGGATGATCATTCCGATGGCGAAAAGGATGAATACCGCCGAATAGTGGCTCACAATTTGTGGTATCTGTTGTAGGTTCCAGCTGCTTCCTATCTGGTTGACCATCTGCGACGCGGTGCGCCATGCCACTTCGTTGGCTTCGGCGGGATCGAGGTTGGAGCCGCTGCGGAAAAAGAGTCGCGTGAAACTGATAAAGGTGAAAGTAAGCAGGGTGTTCCAAATGATGGAGGCGCTGGTCTTTTGGATGTTGAAGTCTTGTTTCCAATGTTGCACAATCAGTTGTGTGATATTGAGCAGCGTGTAGGCGATAAAAATGACGATAGTGGTGAAATTGAGCATGTTGAGCAGCGGACAAGGCATCACGATGTGCAACACCCATGTAAGTCCAGCCGTAAGGGTTACCGCAATGATGCGGCCCGCAGGAGCGATTTTTTTCCACCATTTGTAAATCAAGATGCCCAATCCGTTGAGTCCGCCCCAGGTGATGAAGTTGAAGCTGGCGCCGTGCCAGAGTCCGCCCAAGAGCATGGTGTCCATGTTGTTGACGTTGGTGTTGAACTCTTTGCGGTGCTTGGGGAAGAGGATGTAAACGGCGATGAGCAGCGTGATGACTGCCGAAACCACCAATGTGGCATAGAGGTTTTTGGCCATCAAGGCGATGATGATGAGAATGCCGCCCAAAATCACGTAGGAAGGCCACGAGGCACTGCGGTTGCCTCCAAGGGGAATGTAGAGATAGTCTTTTAGCCAGTTGGAAAGGGAGATATGCCATCGTTTCCAAAAACCTGCCGGATTGGTCGCCTTGTAGGGAGAGTTGAAGTTCTTGGGCAGGTAGAATCCCATCAGCATTGCTACGCCGATGGCGATGTCGGTGTAGCCCGAAAAGTCGGCATAGACCTGAAGGGAATAGACGAAAAGCGCGGCGCAGTTCTCGAAAGGCGTATAGAGCAGCGGATTGTCAAACACACGGTCGATGAAACTCACAGCGAGGTAGTCGCTGAGGATGATTTTCTTGAGCAAACCGTTCAAAATCCAGAACACGGCGATTCCGAACTGGCGGCGGGAAAGGAAGAATGGTTTGTAGAGCTGGGGCACGAATTGGTCGGCGCGGATGATGGGGCCTGCCACCAGTTGGGGGAAAAAAGTGGTGTAGAAGGCAAAATCCAGCACATTCTCCACATGCGTGATTTTTCGTTTATAGACATCCACTATGTAGCTGATATTCTGGAATGTGAAGAAGGAGATGCCTACTGGAAGAATGATCTTGATGGCGATGGAGTAGTGGCTGTTGGTGATGGTGTTGAAGATGTCGGTAAAGAAATAGGCATACTTGAAAAAGAAGAGTACGGCGAGGTTTATTATCACCCCAAGTGCCATCCATATCTTGGCCTTCCGCCTGCTTTCGGATTGTTCCTTGTCCAGCAAAATTCCGATAATCCATCCCGACAAAGTGGAGAAAAACAGCAACAGCACAAACCATCCAGAAGTCTTGTAGTAGAAGAGTACGCTTACCAAGAAGAGGTAGGTGTTTCGCAATAGGCGGTGTCCCTTTGTAAAAGGCCCTTTCTGTCGCCCTACAATAAGGCAAAACACAGCAAAGACGATAAAGAAAAACGCCCAAAAGTCAAACTGGGTGAAAAGCAGCGGATGCGAACTGTCGAAAGCGAAAAGTTGTTTTAGATAGTGTAGAAACATTAGAAAAAATGGAGAATTGAGAACTTAAACTTAAAACTCAAAACTTAAAACTGAAAAATAGGCATGTTTTTGGTGTTCTGTGAAAGGTTAACTGTTGTTGATTTGAGTTTTTTATAATCACTAGTCACCAGTATCTGTTATCCTTAATATTGCCTCGCCTAGCAAGTCACCCAACAGTTGGTATCCAGCATGAGTGAAATGCACGCGGTCGGTTTGGGCCAATTTGGCTTTCTGCCATTTTTCCATGGATTTGAGTCCTCCCATAATCTCGAATTGATCCCATACGGCTCCGTCGGTCGCTTGGGCAATGCGATAGAACGCTTCGCGTGCCAAAGGTCCGTTTTGGTTCACGCTATAGCTTTTGCGTCCTTTTTTGTGGTAGCAGTCGTTGTTGGTGATGAAGATAAAGGCGCAATCGGGGTTTACGGAGCGTATGCGCTGTGCCAACGCAATATATTGGTTTTGGAATGCTACTGTATCAAAGTCTGAACCAAAAGCATCGTTGATTCCGATGCCGAAAATCACCAGGTCGGGTTTCACCAATTGCAAATCCTGCTCGAAGTCGGGACAGCGCAGATAGTCGTTCAACGAAGCTCCGTTCACGCCGATGGAGCTGTAGCTGATGCCTGGACGCCCATTGGCGAGATAGACTCCCGTGAGGGTGAACGACTGAGCGGAGTCACAGGGTATCAGTATTTCGAACGAATCAACGGGGTGGGGGAGGTTGAATTCGAATCTCCGTGCTCCAAGGCGTATTTTTGAAGGAGGAAGGGTGTCGCCATCGATGCTGAGCAGGGGAATGACAAAGTCATCCGACTCGCCCAGCACTGTAATCTTGGTACTCTCGAAATGAATAGGATAGGATTGTGAAGGCACGTCCATCACCATCTGGATGTGCGTCATGCTGTCGTGTGCCGTGATGGCGATCCCGCAGAGTCCCAAGTCATGCTCTGGCTCTTTATAGACATTTCTTGTCAGACTCACAGCCTCGGGACAATGTATCTTATAGTCGGCGGGGTTGTTGCATTTCGCCGCGGCAGAATAAGGAAATACCATGCCTCTGTCGGACACTAAGTCGGGGTAGTGCGTCAGCAGGTTTTTCCGCACGCGATGCGGCAAAGTTCCCGCTTGCACATGACTGCTGCCGATGTGCATAATGCTGAGGTGCCCTTTGCCCGTGGATGTGACTTGTTGCCATTTCTCGACAAAATGACGCATTGTAGGGGAGTTTGTGTCGTAGCGCAAGTAGTTCGCCTCAGTTTGCACAAATGGGTATTGGGCTTGCGTATCCTTGACGCATCCCCAAAGGAGGAATAAAAGTAAAGAGAATGAGTATATTTTGATATGCATATTATAATTTGCTGTTTTTAATGTATTTCAGGAGCGCCTCTCCCATGATGTCTCCCATCTTGTCGGCTCCTTTTTGACTGAAATGTACGTGATCCACTCCCGAAAGTCCTTGCTGGTACCAACGTTCCATCGAGCCGTTTCCGCCCATGGCGTGGTAGATGCTCCAATAGGCTGCGCCGTGTGCGTTCACGGTTTGGATAAGGCTTTCGATGACTTGTTCCATGTGGGGATAGGTGCGCCAGTTGCCGTTGTAGCGTTCGCTCATGTCGGATGGCCCTACAAAGAGGATTGTGGCCTCGGGACAGCACTCTTTGAGACGGTCTATCTGCTTGCCTATCGCTTCGCAATATTCATCGCGACTTTTTTGATACTTGAGATAAGGAACGGAATTGCCTCCGAACTGCATGATGATGAGCCCCACGTCCATCAAGGCGTAGGCGCTCGCCAGTTGGTCGCGGTTGATCTGCGTGAATTGCTGGCCGGAGCATCCGCGCATGGGAATGTTGTCCACTGCCACGCCAGGTGTGCCGTCAAGTAGTACGCCGTAGATGTCGCCAGTTCCGTTGACGTTCAGTCGCACACTCTCCACCGCGGTGTCCAGCTCCCATTCCATGGCATGTACGCCGGCTTCATTTTCGGAGTAGTCGAGGCTTTGCCAGCTTCCCGAGGCGTCTTTCCATTTCAAGGTGGCGGAGATGGGACCAGGGCGGTTGTTGAAAATCAGTTTCACGCGCTGCATGGCGAGGTTGTGTTCCTTTTTGTCACGAATGGTATAGGTTGCCGAAACCGGACTTGCAAGTCGGTGAGACTGTACCATAGGTCCGTAGTTGCCGTGGGCGCGCACCACGAGGGTGTCGCCGAACGGCGACTGTCGCTGCGGTTCGCCGCTGGCATAGTGACTCATGGTCATGGTGGGGATAATGGGTGCGATGGGCATCATGCCACATCCGCCGCCGCCAAATTCCCTTTGCAGTCGGGTGCGGATACGGTTGGATATGCGGTCCATCTCAATCTGCGAGTCGCCGTAGTGCAAGATACGCACGAAACGGTGGTTGGCTTTTGCGGAGGAAAGCTTTTCGTATAAAGGTTGAAAGAAATGGGGATCATCGTCGGGAAGCCAGAAACGGGTGGAGTCGCCTTCCATTTCCATGATGAACCTTTCGGCTTCAGAAGCGGCTTCTTCAATGGGCAACGTATCCATTACTTCCTCGATTTCAGCCTTGGCGAGAAGTTCGTCGTGGTGCATGATGGTTTCTAAGGTAGGCATGCGCAACGTAGTCTTTCCAATGGTGACTCCATTTTTTGGGAAGAAGATGCATAGCAGTGCGAGTAGTGCAATGAGTATGGCGAAAAGGAGAAGTATTTTCTTGGGTTTCATTGTGTAAGATTGTGAGTTCGAGAAGTTCGGAATGTTTAATTGTCAATTGACTTAAGGTTTTCTCCTGGACAGAAACTGTTGTATCCTATGGCGAAGCCTTTGGGTTGAAGGTCGGCGGGAATGTCTTTCCGTTGTGAGAAACGACAAAGTATTTCGGTGGTTTCTAATGCTTTGAGTGTGTCGGTTAGAGGAACCGCAGTCCAAGGTTGAACGTTTTGGGAGATATAGTAGTGCATGATGATTCGGATAGGACGGGTAGTGTCGGGCAAGATGTCGTAGGGATAAGGATTCAGGATTGACATTTTGTAGGTTATAAAGTCGCTGTCGGCGATTCGTTGCGCAACGATTTCCAATCGCCTCAAAGGATGATAATCGCTGATTTCCTGATAGAAGAATTTCTCAGAGCTGGGAAGGGGAAGCACTTTGGCGTCGTTGCGGTTGCCGTCGCTTACCAGGATATTCTTGCCTAAGAAAGTGTCATCCAAATCGCTGTATTGCCATTGACTTTCGCGATTCCAATATACTGCCGAAGTGTAGGCGGGCTGACCTGTATAGAAAGTGTATTTTGCCGAGGCTGTGTAGTTATGTGTAAAGAGCACGGGACGCCCATCGGCGAGTGTGGCGAGTGATGTGTAGTCTTCTTTGTTATTCCAAATCTCTCCTTTGAAATCGAATGGATTCCAAATAATTACGATACGCACCAAGACGAAAAGCACAATGCTTGCAGCCGCTGTGCGTTGCACAAAACGTTGCGCCTTCTCGTTACTTTGGGTGTAGTTGAAAAGTGTCCATACAAGTGCGAACGCTACAGGAAGCACCCATTGCGCCTGCACGTGTCCTCGCAGTGAGGAAAGCGCAAAAAAGAGGAAAAATCCTATTGTCATCCAACGATTTGTGGCGGGGATGCATATCATGTTCTCCTCTTCGTCACGGTAAGGGTCGTCTTTCTCCTTGCGCAGTCCTTGAAAGAAATGGTAGTCGAAAAAAGGATTGAAAATGAGCAAGAAACTCAGAATGTAGGTAAAGATGTCCGTCCACTCAAATCCGCGGTTGCGTCCCATAAGGTGATATTCGAACGAGGGCCATCCGTGGGTATATTGCCAATGGAGGTGTGGCAGATAGAGCAGCAACGCGATGAAGAGCGATGCATAGAGGTTCTTGCTTTTCAGGCATTTGGGATTTGCCAGAAAGACAAACAGCACCACCAATGCGCCATGGTATTTGCTGTAGCCAAGCAATGCAATGGCGATTCCTAGTCCGATGGCGTAGGTCCACAGTCGTTCGATGCGGTTGAACATCCACAGGAACAATGCCGTAGAGAAAAGCAAGTAGGCGTCAGGCAAGGAAAGCAGTCCATAGAGTTGCAGGGCGGGTATTGAAAAGCAAATGGCTGCATAGGTGAGGGCATCTTTGTAGGTGGGTTTGGAGGGCTTTACAAGGCTCCAAAAAATGAGCAGTGAAAGTGGTTGCATCAAAATGGCGAAGAACCTGACGCCCAATGTTCCAGGCAGGAAGGATGATAGCCAGATTCCCAAGGCAACCAACGGTGGATGGTCGAAATAGCCCCATTCCAGGCCAACGCCTTTGGTGCCGCGACAGAAAACCCACGACCAATAGTAGGCTTCATCGTCGGTCAGTTCCATAAAGGCTCCTTGCGCCAAGTTCAAAATCCACCACACAAAAAGCAACAGTGTGAGGAGTCCGCTTGGGGATTTGAGAAACCTAACGATGGAACTATTGTTGGACATTCTAATTGGTTTTCAGCTTAGAGTTTGATTTTCTCAAATCTATAAATCAAAATAGGTTAGTTCCCTGTTTAAATGTTTCCCGATTCGCCGTTCACTTTTTTCTCAAGGGCTTCGATGCGTTTCACATAATCGTCTAAATGGCGCTCGTGGACGTAGATTTTCTTCTGCTTGTTGGCTTCGAAGGCGGGGGAACCTAAAATCGTGCTGTTGGATTTTACGTTGTGGGTCACGCCACTCTGTGCGGCGATGGTTACATGGTCGCCCACTTCGATATGGCCTACGATGCCGACTTGACCGGCAATTACACAGCCTTCGCCCACCTTGCCGCTTCCTGCTACGGCGCTTTGCGACGCCATTACGGTGTTGCTTCCAATAACCACGTTGTGGGCCACTTGGCAGAGGTTGTCAATTTTGGCGCCTTTGCGAATAATGGTGGAACCCATCGTGGCGCGATCTACGCAGGTGTTGGCGCCAATTTCCACGTCATCCTCAACAATCACATTGCCGATCTGGTCGATTTTCGAGTAGGAGCCATCTTGAGAAGGGGCGAATCCGAACCCGTCGGAACCAATCACCACACCGGCATGGAAAGTACAGTTGTTGCCAATCTTGCAGTCGTGGTAGATTTTCACGCCGGGGTAGATCGTCGCGTTGTCGCCGATGGTGCAGTTGTCGCCAATAAAAACTTGCGGGTAGATTTTGCAGTTGTCGCCGATGGTCACGTTTCGGCCAATGAATGCAAACTCGCCGATATAGCAGCCCTTGCCGTGCTTGCTTTTGCGTCCTATCTTGCATCGCCAAGAAACGCCTTTGGGTGGTTGACTGGCTTTGTTGAAGATATGTAGCAGTTTGGCCACGCAGAGGTAGGGGTTATCGACGCGGATAAGGGTTGCGTCGATAGGTTTCTCGGGCACAAAATCGCGGCGTACGATTACTGCCGTGGCTTTGCGCTCATAGATGTAGTGGGTGTATTTGGGATTGGCGAGGAAGGTGATGCCGCCTTCATCGACTTCTTCAATCTTGCAGGGTTTCCAGATGAGTGCGTTTTCGTCGCCCTCAACGGTGCCTTTTATCATCTTGGCAATGTCTTTGGCAGTATAAGTCATTTATTCGGAAATTTATTGGATTAGTGATTTGAAAATAGGATTCATGGACAGTTCACAAGTTACCCATCCTCAATTGTCAATTCTCTTCTTCCTCGTCCATGGGTTCGTCTTTGACTTCCACGGTGCCTCTTTGATGTATGATTCTCAGATTGTCGAAATTGTCATCGCTCTCGAAACCATCTCCGTAGGTAATGCGTTGTCCATTATGGGCTTCCACCAGATGTCGGCTATATACGCGACCTTCGTTCTTGCTCCAAATCATGTCTTCGAGGTAGATGGTGTCGTGGGTGTTGAAGTCGATGATTACCACACTGTCTTTGACCATAGTGAGGCCTTTGTTGTCGTAGGTTGAAGCGTATTTTGCTGATATGTATGCGCTTTTGTGGAGTGATTCATCAAAAAAGACCATTTTTATCCCTTCGGGATAGATGGTCTTTTGTTCAGGCGATGTGTATTGAGCCACCACGGGTGCGGTCATGCGCATCTGTACACGTCCATATTCACTGTGCGTGATGTTGGCATTGTAGAGCATTTGGTCTGGAAGTTTTTGTCTGTCAAAGAATTTCACCTGACCCATGTCGTTGCGGCATCCCCATAGGAACAGCGAAACAGAAAAAAGACTTAAGACGTAAGCAACCTTACGTCTTAAGTCTATCTTTTTGTGTGTTGTTACAATCATGTGGTGATTGTTATCTGGTGCGGATGGTTGTGCTTTCGCTGATCCATCCTCCTACGAAGTAGGATTTTCCGTCGATCAGGTCGGCCATGAAGGCGTCGTTTTTCTTGGGGAAGTTGGAGGAGTAAGCGGAGATGAGTCTGTTTGCGAGTTCAACGTTTTCGGGAGAGGGATCCACGTTTCTTGCGCGCACGGCCTTGTCAACTGCTACCCAATATACGCTGCGTCCATTCACTCCGTCGTCCACTCCGCGTGTGCCGGCATACAGCTGAGCGATCTTCAAGTAGGGCTCACCCTTGGTGGGGTCGATTTCGGCGGCTTTGTAGTAGGCGCTGCGTGCTGCGCTGTTGCTGTTCTGTCCGTCGTAGGCTACACCCAGCATGATGTAGGCTCTGTAGAGGTCTTTCTTCTCGGTGAGGCTCTTGGTGGCTTCCTGGAGATATTCAACGGCTTTGCCGTATTTTTTCTTCACGATGCTCATCGTGCCCATGCGCAAGGCAGTGGCGGGTGAGGGCTCCAAGGAGTGGAGTTTTTCGGTGGCGTCGAAGAAGAGCTGTTCTTCGGTGCAGCCTTTTTTCATCATGATGTTGGTGATTTTCTTCAGCAAGTTGATGTCGTCGGGGTTGGCGGCGAATTTCTTGGTGTAGATTTCCACCAGCTGTTCGCAGCTTGCATAGGGTGCGAAGTTTGCCTCTACATTCGAAATCAGGTCGCGTACTTTCTGGGCCTTTACGCTGTCTTCCGCATATTTTGCAAGTTCTCTGTCCAACAAGTCTGAAGCCAAATCGTAGTTGTCGATAATCAAAGTGGGCTCAGCAAAACCTTTCTTAACATAGTTGATGGTGGCTTCAAAGTATTTGGTGATGTAGGCTGCATCCAATGAGCTTGCCTCGTTGTTGGTGGCTTCGTTGATGGCGTCGGAGTAGAACTGATAGTACTGTTCCAGACCGGCCTCGCGTTTCATTGCCTCAACGTCGGCAGCCTTGCGTGCCATTACTTCAGCTCTTTCGCCGTAGTATTCCATACGTTTGTCGTACATCATAATCAGGTCATTTACCAAACTGTCACGCTCTTCCTGGGTCTTTGCCTTGGCGTACAGATTCTTCAGGATAGTAGCGCCGTTGATGTAGAGATTCTTGCTCTGTTTGGGGCAGTTGGCAACAATCTGCTTCCACAATGGGTAGGCTTCATCAAGATAACGAACGTCTTTTGTGGTTTTGAAGTTCTTCATGTTGTCCTGATAGAGCGAAACAGGTTCCATCATCTGCTCCTGGGTGGCTTCGTCGCAACCCCAGTCTCTTACCTGTGCGTTGGCGCCCATGCTGAAAATCAGTGCTAATGTCAGTGTGATGTTGATCTTTTTCATAGTGAGTTATCGATTTTGATTATTAATTCGACTTAGATTTAGTTGTTTTATTTATTAGTATTGTTAAATTGCGATTTATTGAAGTACTTGCGAAAATTGTGAATCGTGAGGGTTGGCGATCCACTTTTGATTTACTAATTGTACTTGCGTTTTACGAACCATTGTTCGCAGCTGTTGAGCGTGAGTCCTACCATAAAACAGTTGCTGCGAAGCACATCCAAAGTTCCGAACGAGGTGTAGTTCAGGTTCAAGGTTACTTGCGACTTGCCTTTTCTCATGGGGAAAGAGAGCGCGATACCCGCGCCAAACTCGTCGAAATTGTAGGTGTTTTCCTGCAAGGTGGTGCTGTAGATTTCGGTGCTGAGCACAGAGCGGTAGTAGTGGGCGCCTACGTTCACTCCAACGCGTTTCCAGTATTGGGTGGCTTCTTTGTCGCCAAGCCAAGCGGCTCCGAGGGCGAGTTTTGTAGTAGGTGTCTTGTCAATCTCTGGAACGGTGGTGCTGGTGGCGAAGGGAGAAAATCCTACGACTTGCTGTTGGATATAGGAGGCGTCAACTTCCACCATCCATTTCTTGTCTTTGGTAAGCGAAAGTCCCATACCTACTTCCATAGGATGTTCCAACTCTGTGGTATAGGTGTCGGATTCACCTTCTTGAGGGAATATCAGATTGCAGATGTATTCATTGTTGGCCGAATTCACAAAAGTGTAAACCAGCGATTGCTGCTCGATAGAGAGCGTCTTGGGAAGCCCGCAAGTGAGGCCCACTCCCAATTCATAATGCTCGCCGAGAGGCTGAAGATAATGAAGACCAACGTCAAAGGTGAAGTCTTTCACTCTCATCTGGTTTTGACTGCGTGAATCCATGAAATAGGAGGTGTCGGCCGCAGTGTGTTTGTGTGTGATGGCGCGGTTGATGGAACCATAGAGGAAGTTGATGTTGAAACCTGCCGAGAGGTGTTTTGTGATGTTGAAACCGTTGCCCCAATAGAGTCTGCTTACTTCGCCCGATCCGTCATATACGGTCTTGACTTCCTGCATCCAGTCGGCGCCGGGAACGACAACGTTTTGCTTTATGGTGGATTCATAGGACACATCGCCATAAGGCATCAGTCCGAAAGAGGTTTTCCACCATTTCAATATTGGGAAGGCTATTGTGAGATGGTCGAGCGTTCCGTCGGCGTCATTGACTTTGCTGTCGTGGTTGGCGATTGTGCGTGATTGGAATGAAAGTCCGATGTTCAGCACAAAGCTCTCCATCTCTATTCCTGCGTAGGATGCAGGATTGAAAGGATTTGCAAAGTTGTTGCCCATTCTTACGAATGATGTGCTACCCATTCCCGGGGCATAGGCCATGTTGGTTCCGATACCAAATTCTCCCAATCCAAATTGGGAGAAAGGCATATTGAATCCATTCTGCGCTCTTGTAGCTCCCAAGCAGGCAAGCAGCATTACAAGTATGGTTATACGATATTTCATTGTTCTTATTTTTGTATGGTTTTGTATTGTCGTGTTTATCTTTTCAATTTCTTGTTCATCGCAATCTCGTTCATTCCAATCATCACCAGGTTCGGTTCAACGTGTACGTTGGCGTTGTCTTTCAAGAGCATTTCTACCCATGTGGAATTGCCGCCGGTTACCCATATTTCTGCATTTGGACTGAGTTCAAGATAGTGTCTCACGAATTCCGCTATCGCAAATGACGTGGCGGTTTGTGTGCCGGCAAGCATGCTTTGTTGCGTGTCTTTGCCGCAGGGCGACAGGATGTTTTTCAGGTCGGTGGTTATCATCGGCAGCTTAGCGGTTTCTTGGTGAAGGGCTTTCAGTTGCATGTGCACTCCTGGCAGGATGGCGCCGCCTTGATAGGCGCCGTTTTGATCAAGATAGTCGATGGTGATGCAGGTGCCGGCATCGATAATTACGCACCCTTTCCCTTTGGAGAATTTCCAAGCTCCACAAGCGGCGGCCACTCTATCTACCCCTAAGGTTTTTGGACTGTTGTAGTTGATTTTTATGGGAAAATTGTCGAAACTGTCGGATTGCAGCCAATCAATCTTGTTGTTTTTCAATATTTGTTGGGTTGACTCTTTTTCGCCCACGCAACAGCCTATTGTTTCGTCTATTTCGTAGTCTTTCCACGGCAGGGTGTCGCTTGCTTCCCAGTATCCACAGTTCAACATCTGTGCGCCATCAAAAATGGCCCATTTCCGTCGCGTGTTTCCAATGTCAATCGTAAGTGTCATTTGTCTTCTTTGAACTGTGTTTTGTGAACTCTAGCCTTGAACTAAAACGCTATTTGTGATTGTGCAGATTCATCGCCCTGTCGGCACCTTGTGTGACAAAGCATTTCACCATTTCTACGGCCTCCGCAAAGCAAGGTTCCATCTTGGCGGATTCCTCTGCGGAGAACTTGCCCAGCACATAGTCAATCTGTCTGCCGCGAGAGAATTCCGCTCCTACGCCCACTCTCAGTCGGCAGTAGGCGTTGGTGCCCAGCAACTCTTCGATATTGCGCAAGCCGTTGTGGCCGCCGTGAGAGCCTTGCTTTTTCATGCGCAGCGTTCCCACGGGCAATGCGATATCGTCCACTACCACCAACAGGTTCTCCAAAGGCACCTTCTCCTTGCTTAGCCAGTAATTTACAGCCTTGCCGCTGAGGTTCATGTAGGTAGTAGGTTTTATGAGAGTAATCTGTTTCCCTTTCAGTCGCATTTCGGCACGATAGGCGTGGCGGTCGAGTGTCCACGTCGCCTCCGCCTCTTTTGCCATCGCATCTACTACCATAAACCCGCAATTATGGCGAGTCTCGGCATATTCTTCTCCGCAATTGCCTAAACCGACTATCAGATATTTCATGCCAACATCAACTCTCTCCTCTGTTTTACAGCGAGATAAGAGTCTCTTTATAAAGTTCATAATTATAAAAAGTAACTTGCAAATGTACGAAAAAAAAGTGAAACTGAAAAAGTGAAAAAATATGAAAAAGAGCTTAAAACAAAATTTCTGAAGGCATGCGATGAAGCGCTTCAAACCAATAAACAAAAAAATCGTCAAACATCAATTTCCAAATTACAAAAAAAATTGTATATTTGTAATTATTTCTATAATAAGCGACAGCAAGTGTATGAAATGTAAATAACACATATATAGGAATTTATATAAAAGATAAAGAAAAGGATTTCGACTGCGACGGTAATAATGGGAAACGCACAGGCAATACAGAAAACTGCTGATGTTGAGGTTATCAAGAACCGCATCTACGAGGTGCGTGGGTTGCGAGTGATGCTCGACCGCGACTTGGCGGAGCTGTATGAAGTAGAGGTGGCGCAACTTAAGCGTCAGGTCAGAAGGAACATTGAACGTTTTCCCGAAGATTTTATGTTTGAGCTTACACACGATGAACAGACTGCTTTAAGATGCCAAAAAGGCACCATAAAGAACGGTCGTGGTCAGCATAGCAAATATATGTCGTTCGCATTCACCGAAGAAGGCGTAGCAATGCTTTCGGGAATACTCCACAGCCAAACTGCAATACAGGTCAACATCAATATTATGCGGGCCTTTGTGGCCATACGTCATGCTGTGAGTGCTTGGCAAGGTGTCAACCTCAAAGTAGAACAATTGTCGCACAAGGTTGACCAGTTGAACAACTATGTGGAGGAAATCTTACACGACCAAAACGACATCAACCGTATGCAGGATGAGACGAACAATGAGTTGTCGTTGCAGATAGAGGCAATCAACAACGCCCTTGACCAACTGAGAGAGGAATCCGAAAAACCATAAATGCAACAGCTTAAGAGGAAAATAGCTGGCGGGCGGTGAGGCAACATGTTCAGCGAGGTGACAGCTATCTACCACACCAACTCTATGGTTGAGCGGCGTTTTTCTTCTTATAATTATTTTATATTAAATGAATTTAGATAGGACAAATCACGAGTATAATCTGAAAAGGATTTTTGGCATTGACCATTTCTATGATGAGCAGTGGGATGCCATATTCCGTATTCTTTCAGGAGAGCGGATCTTGATGATTCAGCGTACCGGATTTGGAAAATCGCTTTGCTACCAATATCCTGCTACACAATTTGATGGGATTACTGTGATTTTTTCACCGTTGATTGCGTTAATGCGCGATCAAGTAAAATCCTTAAACAGTAAAGGTATTTCTGCAAGTTATATTAACTCTGAGCAGTCACCAGAAGAAAATAGTGCAACCATCCAAGATGCATTGAATGGAAAGATAAAAATCCTATATATAGCTCCTGAACGTCAAGAGAATCAAGAATGGATAGAGGCAACCAGAAAAATGAACCTTTCAATGGTCGTCATTGATGAAGCTCATACCATTTCTGTTTGGGGGCACGATTTTCGTCCTGCGTTCAGACGTATCATCAACCTAGTAAATCTACTCCCTCAGGATTTGCCTGTGCTGGCAACAACAGCAACTGCTACAAAACGTGTACAAGATGACATCGAGAAGCAAATAGGTGGGCGGCTTACAACTCTAAGGGGCAGATTGATTCGCTCTAATTTCAACCTGTATGTTATTAAAGTTAAATCGGAAGATGAAAAATTAGTCTGGCTTGCCCAACGTCTGAATAGTATTGAAGGAACAGGTCTTATCTATACGGGCACTCGTGTTGATACGGAGCTTTATGCCAAATGGCTTGTATATAACGGAGTGAATGCTGTTAATTACAACGCAGGACATGATGCAGGGACAAGAAAGGAAATAGAAGAAGGGTTGATGATAAATAAATACAAGTGTGTTGTCTCTACGAATGCGTTGGGAATGGGTATAGACAAATCAGACATCAGATTCATTATACATACACAGATTCCCGCTTCTCCGATTCACTATTATCAAGAAATAGGTCGTGCAGGGCGCGATGGAAAACCCACTACAATAGTTCTATTCTATAATGAGCAAGTTGATAACAGTGGTTTCGCAGCAGACTATAAGTTGCCTAAGGCATTTATTGAAGGAGCACGTCCAACAATGGACAAATATCTTAAAGCGATTAATGCCTTGAAAGAGGAACCATTGACAGAAAGTGAATTAATGAAGGTCACTAACTTGAAGACAACACCAATTCGTGTCATTAAGGCAGATTTGATAGACCAAGGGATTGTTCGCGAGGTTGTGAATGGAAAAAGCAAAACATTGGAATATCAATTTGGTGCTAAAGAATTGGACATACAAGCATTTGAAGAGTTGCGCATGGCCAAATTGAAAGATCTTGATGCAATGATTGGTTATGTCTATACGGAAAAACCTAGAATGCAATATCTATGCGAATTTCTTGATGATGACACAACTACTACTCTTTCAAATTGCGACAATACAAACCTAAACAAACTAACTGTACAAATAAGTGAGTATTGGATAAACAAGATAAATGAGTTTCATGAAAACTATTTTCCTGTTTTAGAAGTAGGTACAAGATGCGGTAATATGATAAACGGCATTGCGGCATCATACTATGGTGTTTCGAACGTTGGCAATGCTATCCACCGCTCTAAATATGAAAATGGAGGGGATTACCCCGACTTCTTGTTACGTTTGGCATTAAAAGCTTACTGGAAGGAACTCGGAAATATAAAGTTTGACCTCGTATTGTTTGTTCCTCCAACACATTCTGGTAATTTGGTGAAGAACTTTGCAGAAAAATTTGCTTCTTCAATAAAAATACCTATTTCAGCAGGGTTAATAAAGACCAGGATAACTAAAGAGCAGAAAATATTTCAAAACAGCTATTTAAAACAAGAAAATATTAAAGATGCGTTTACATACAACGATCCAGAAGATATTCAAGGCAAAAAGATTCTTTTGATTGACGATATTTACGACAGTGGTGCTACAATTAAGGAAATTGGCAGATTATTAACCGCAATGGGAGCGGAATTAATCGTTCCTATTACCATTGCAAAAACTGTAGGAGGAGATATTTTATGAATCAAGAACTGACATATTGGGTTGCACTTGCACACACTCCTAAAATGTGGACGGCAAGAAAAAACGAGATTATTGCCTATTGTTTCCAACAAGGGAATACGATTGTTGACTTCTTCAATTCTGATTGTTTTCTTAATATGGAATTGAAACCACAAGAGATTGAGTTATTGCAACAGACAAAAAAGGAATTGGCAAACTATGCGTTTATGGTTGAGGATCTTCTTGATCAAGGGTATGATGTCATTCCCCTGACATCGAAGGAGTATTCGCCAACATTGAAATGTAATTTGAAATACAATTCTCCAATAGTTTTATATACCAAGGGAAACAAACAGATTTTGCAAGAAAAGTCTATTGCAATTGTAGGATCAAGGAACGCAAATGAGTTATCACTACAATTTACAGATAATGTGGCAATGAAAGCATCAGAGGAATTTTCGGTTGTTGTCAGCGGTTTCGCAAAAGGCGTTGACAAACAGGCTCTTGATTCTGCATTATCTTACAAGGGACAAAGCATTATTGTGTTGCCCCAGGGGATTACGACTTTTTCCTCTGGAATGAAGAAATACTACAAACAGATAATAGATGGTAATGTTCTAGTGTTGAGTACATTCCACCCAAAATTACCATGGAGTGTTGATTTGGCAATGGCTCGAAACTCTATTATTTATGGTCTTTCTTCCGAAATTTATGTGGCTCTGTCGGATGACAAAGGTGGTACATGGAGTGGCGTGACTGAGGGACTCAAGAAAGGAAGGAAAGTCTTTGTAAGGATGCCCGAAAAGAACGAAAAATGCGCCAATTTAAAGCTTATTTCAATGGGTGCATTGCCTGTAGGTATAAATGGGGAAACTATTCAGATAGATTCCATTAAAAGTAACACTCCGATTGACACTACCATTTCCACGCCCTCTGTTGAAGATAATATTGAAGATAAAATATGCAAATTACTTGCAAATGGTTCGTATAGTTCACGACAAATCATTGATAATCTAAATCTGTCAGGGTACAGTGTTCAAAAAATGACAATAATTCTATCGAAGATGAAGAATGTCAGCAAAATTAAAGAAGGGAAGTCCACAAGATATTCCCTATTGTCCACAAAACGACCCATGCAACTTTCATTGATGCTATAGAAATTACTAATTCATCAAATACTAATCCATAAATATCAAAAAAAATGGCAAAAGAAAGAAAATTCATGACTTGCGATGGTAACTGCGCAGCTGCTCATGTAGCCTACATGTTCAGCGAAGTCGCTGCCATCTATCCCATCACCCCCTCTTCGCCTATGGCTGAGTACATCGACGAATGGGCTGCTGGCGGACGTAAAAACCTCTTCGGCGAGACCGTGAAGGTCGTCGAGATGCAGAGCGAAGCTGGTGCTGCTGGTGCCGTTCACGGTTCCTTGCAGGCTGGTGCTCTCACCACTACCTACACTGCTTCCCAGGGATTGCTCCTTATGATTCCCAACATGTACAAGATTGCCGGCGAATTGCTTCCTGGCGTTTTCCACGTTTCTGCACGTGCTTTGGCTGCTCAGGCTTTGTCTATCTTCGGTGACCACGCCGACGTTATGGCTGCTCGCCAGACCGGTTTCGCACTTTTGGCTACCTCCAGCGTTCAGGAAGTCATGGACCTCGCTCCTGTGGCTCACCTCGCCGCTCTGAAGGGCCGCGTGCCTTTCCTCCATTTCTTCGATGGTTTCCGCACTTCTCACGAAATCCAGAAGATTGAGGCTTGGGATATGGAAGACCTCCGTGGTTTGGTTGACCAAAAGGCTCTGAAGGAATATCGCGAGCGTTGCTTGAACCCCGAGCACAGCGTGACCCGCGGTACCGCTCAGAACAGCGACGTCTATTTCCAGACCCGCGAACTGCAGAACAAATACTATGAGGCTCTGCCCGAAATCGTGGCTGCCTACATGAAGGAAATCTCCAAGCTCACCGGCCGCGACTATGCTCCTTTCACCTACTACGGTGCCAAGGATGCTACCGACATCATCGTCTGCATGGGCTCTGTAAGCGAGACCACCAAGACCGTTGTTGATTACCTCAACGCTCAGGGCAAGAAGACTGGTGTCATCACCGTCCATCTGTATCGTCCTTTCAGCGTGAAGTACCTCATGGATGTCATGCCCAAGAGCGTGAAAAACATCTGCGTACTTGACCGCACCAAGGAGCCCGGCGCAAACGGCGATCCTCTGTACCTCGACATCGTTGAGGCTATGAAGGGCCAGAATGTGACCATCATCGGTGGCCGCTACGGTCTCTCCAGCAAGGACACCACTCCCGCCCAGATCATCAGCGTGTTCAACAACCTCGCTGGCGACAAGAAGAACCAGTTCACCATCGGCATCAACGACGATGTGACCTTCAAGTCCCTCCCCATCCTCCCCGAAATCTCTATCCTTCCCAAGGGCACTTTCGAGGCTCGTTTCTATGGTTTGGGTGCTGACGGTACTGTAGGTGCCAACAAGAACTCTATCAAGATTATTGGTGACAACACCAACAAGTATTCCCAGGCTTATTTCGACTACGACTCCAAGAAGTCCGGCGGTTACACCTGCTCTCACCTCCGTTTCGGTGACAACCCACTGCCCGCTCCTTATTTGGTAGGTACTCCCGATTTCGTAGCCGTTCACGTTCCTTCTTACCTCCGCAAATACGACTGCTTGCGTGGTTTGAAAGACAATGGTACTTTCCTCTACAACTCTCCTTGGAGTGTTGAAGAGACCAAGGCTCAGCTGCCCGACTTCGTGAAGAAGTATCTGGCTCTGCACCACATCACTATGTATATCATCGACGCTACCAAGATTGCTGGCGAGATTGGTTTGGGCAACCGCACCAACACCATCCTTCAGAGCGCTTTCTTCAAGATCTCCGAGGTTATTCCTTACGACCTCGCCGTCGAGCAGATGAAGAAATTCATCGTCAAGTCTTACGGCCGCAAGGGCGAAGACGTCGTTAACAAGAACTATGCTGCTGTTGACCGTGGTGGTGAGATCGTCAAGATCGACATCCCCGCAGAATGGGCTAACCTCTCCTGCGGCACCGAGTTCGCAGTTGAGAAACATGCTGATGATCCCGAGTTCATCGCCAAGATCATGCGTCCTATGGTTGCTCAGTGTGGCAACGATTTGCCTGTTAGCGCATTCACCGGTTGGGAAGATGGTACTTTCCCCGCAGGTACTACCGCTTACGAAAAACGTGGCGTAGCTACCGCTGTTCCTGAATGGAACGCCGCCAACTGTATCCAGTGCAACCAGTGCTCTTTGATCTGCCCCCACGCTGCTATCCGTCCCGTCGTTATGACCGACGAAGAAATGGCTAAGGCTCCCAAGAGCATGACCGCTTCTGACATCAAGGCTCCCAAGGAATTCGCAGGTATGCATTTCCGTATGCAGGTTTCCGTTATGGACTGCACCGGCTGCGGCAACTGCGCCGACCTCTGCCCCGCCAAGGAGAAGGCTCTCGTCATGAAGCCCTTCGAAGGCCAGCTGCATGAGGCTGAAAACTGGGATTACAGCCAGAAGATGGTTACCTATAAGGACAACCTTATCGACAAGTTCGCCTCTGTCAAGAACAGCCAGTTCGCACAGCCTCTGTTCGAATTCTCCGGCGCTTGCGCAGGTTGCGGTGAGACTCCTTACCTGAAGTGCATCACCCAGCTGTTTGGTGAGCAGATGATGGTTGCCAACGCTACCGGTTGCTCCTCCATCTATGGTGGTTCAGCTCCCGCTACCCCCTACTGCCGCAACAACCGCAGCGGTTTCGGTCCCGCTTGGGCAAACTCCTTGTTCGAGGACAACGCTGAATTCGGTCTCGGTATGGCTACCGCTACCCGCAAGATGCGCGACCGCATCGAGCGTCTCATGAAGGAAGGTCTCGAATGCACCTGCTGCACCGACGAGATGAAGGCTCTCTTCAACGAATGGATTGAAAAACGCGAATGCACCAAGTGCACCAAGGAAATCACCGACAAGCTCGTTCCTATGATGGAAAAATGTGGCTGCGACACCTGCAAGCAACTCCTTGAGCTCAAGAGCTTCATGGTTAAGAAGTCCCAGTGGATCTTCGGCGGTGATGGTTGGGGCTATGATATCGGATTCGGCGGTCTCGACCACGTCCTCGCTTCCGGCGAAGATGTCAACGTCGTCGTTGTCGATACCGAGGTCTATTCCAACACCGGCGGACAGTCCTCTAAGGCTACTCCCGCTGGCGCTGTTGCCAAGTTCGCTACCTCTGGTAAGAAGATCCGCAAGAAAGACCTCGGCATGATTGCCAAGAGCTACGGCTACGTCTATGTGGCTCAGGTCGCTATGGGAGCTTCTCAGGCCCAGTACTTCAAGGTCATCAAGGAAGCCGAAGCCTACCACGGTCCTTCGCTGATCATCTGCTACGCTCCCTGTATCAACCACGGTATCAAGATCGGTATGGGTCGCACCCAGAACGAGGAGAAGATGGCTGTTGCTTGCGGCTACTGGCACCTCTGGCACTTCAATCCCGCTGAGGAAGAAGAAGGCAAGAATGGTTTCCACCTCGACAGCGCCGAGCCCGACTGGAGCAAGTTCCGCGACTTCATCATGGGCGAAGTTCGTTACAACTCCCTGATGAAGACCTTCCCCCAGGAGGCCGAAGAACTCTTCGTGGCCACCGAAAGAAATGCAAAACTCCGTTATGAAGGTTATAAGAAACTCTCGGAGATGTAGTATCCTCACCATGCGGGCTGCCGTTGCGACCAGATGGCCGCAACCCCATTAGCCCCGCATCGGTAACAGCAAAGGGTGTCCCCATCGGGCACCCTTTCTTTTTTGCCATTCAAGATAACGCCATTTTTCTTTTAACGCCATTTTTTCTTTTGTCCCGTGTGCTGCGATACCATCGCAGCCCATTATTGCCCATTCACCCCATCCTGCCCATTTGCCCCAATTTTCAATTCCAACAGCCTCCCTTCTGTATGGGTTCTACGTGGGTTCTATGTGCCTTCTTTGAAACCGCTATAATCACCACAGAACCAGCACTTTATCTATTTTATTCTCAAACCGCTGAAAATCAACTACCTACCCCTAAACCACCCATTATCTCCACCCCCCCGTTTCTCGTGCACCCCGACAGCATTTTTGCCGCCGCCATCCCCTTACCTTCGTCCCCGAAAAAAAATTCAGCAACAAACACCTAACAATCAGCCTTATCCAAAGACTGCCGCAAAAAATTTTCAATTTTCGTGTTACTTTTTCGTATTTTTACGACTAATATAATAGAGAGGGACGAAAACTGCCCGACCAAACCGTCCGCAGTCCGCCCCCCCCGAAAAAAAGAAGAACGCGAAAAAAAGAGACCAACACCATAGGGAAAAGAAGAAAGCAACATATGAAACACCGTGCCGGACCGAAACACGCTTCCAAAGCGGGTCATACCCTATTTGACCTGTTCAGGTCCGATTTGGTCCGCGACGGCGACAACACCGAGTTCCTTGAAATGCTCTCACGCTCCCAGCGCACCATCTTCCAAATCTGCCTCCACTACACCGACCGCTCCCCCGATGCAATCCGCGACCTCTACCAGGAAATCGTCTGCAACCTCTGGGAATCATGGCCCAACTTCCGGGGCGACAGTTCCACCGACACATGGGTGCGCCGTGTGGCCCTCAATGTCGCCGTCACCGAGGTCCGCAACCATGTCAAGCAGCCCCGCTTCGTACCACTCGAGGATTGGATGTACGACACCATCGCCGACCAAGAGACCTTCGCTCCGCCCGACTACTACCATCTGCTCTCTCTCCTCGAACCCGACGACCGCGCACTCCTCTACCTCCGCCTCGACCACCTCTCCATCCGCGACATCGCCGACACCCTCCACCGCACAGAAGCAGCCGTCAAGCAAGACCTCTACCGCCTCCGCAAAAAGATTGACACCCTCAAACAACAACAAGATGAATAAAAAGAAAAACAAAAAAACCTCGGAGATGCTACCTCTCAATAACCCCACATTAAGCGAAGCGCAGTGTGGGGAGCAGCGTGGTGACAGCCTCGCTTCCGCATGCGACGAAGGCGCCGACTTCGCCGACCTTCAGCCCCTCTTCGACGCCCAATCTCGCCGCCTCGACGACCTCCTCTGTCGTCCCGAGGCGCGCCCCGCTTCCCTCAACACTCGCCACTCACGCACTTTCCGCACCCGCATGTTCTATGCCTGGGGCATTCTTGCCATCTATTGTGTCGCTGCCGCCATCTATTGGGGCATCAGCCTCTGGCACTACCAGTTCGACATCTACTTCCGCATCTACACTCTCTTCCTCGAAGGCTGCTTTCTTTTCCTTGCCGTCGACACCGTCAGCACCACCCTCGCCATCCTTCGCCACGACCCCGCCAGCACCCCCTTCGACCGTATGTTGCGCTATTCCCGCCGTTTCGGCATGCGCCCCCTCTACCTCCCTCGGAAGAAATCGCGCCTTGCCACTCTCATCGCCCACCTCCGTGCCCGCCGTCGGACAACAATCATACCTCAATCAGTTTTCAATTTCCAATTTTCAACTTCCAATTTTAGCCGCACCGCCACCATCGGCATCGCCGCCTCCTTCACCCTCATATTGGTCTCCTGCGCCCCCACCGTCGGCGATGGCCACACCCTGACGCAGAACCATCCAGCCCGTATCGAGGCCGTCGAAAACGTCTCAAACATAGTAAACAATATATGAAGAAATCCTGGCCCATAACCCTCCTTGTCTGCCTCCTCATAATCGGGGGGGGGGGGCTTATCGTTGGCTGGCCCCGCACCGTTCCCTTCCCACAGTGCAGCGACGTGTACAAAGGTTATGCAAA
>JAGHVO010000038.1 GCA_018064245.1 Candidatus Colimorpha pelethequi | reverse complement strand
ACCCCTGCATTCCAAGGTATTTTTCTTTTGAAATATAGTAATCTCCTAATCTCCAATCCTTTTGAATAGCATTCTTTTGTTCGTACACTTTTACAGAGTCTGCCCCTTTAGGAACAAACATAGACTTAGTTAAGCTGCTACCAAAAGGGCCTTTTCGGTACGCTGCAAGATCATCCATTCTACACCATTCCCAACCGTCTGGCAATTCAAACGGTTTTTCCTCATCGCTAATCGGTGTGGTTTCGAGGTCTTTCTTCTTCAGTTTGCCGACTTTCAGCAGTTGTTCTTTCTCCTTGCGGATGCGGGCGAGCAATGCGGAGGCGGGCTCGTCGGTCGGATCCTGCGGCACGAGTTTGCCCTGTATGGCAAGTTGGAGTATGGCGTTTTTCAGTTGTTTTCCTGTCATAATGAGTCCTCCTCTTTTTCCTCAAGTTCCCACTTGGATTTTGCCAACGCGAGAGATTTTTGAATTTGTTGAATCAGGATTTCGCGCGGAGGAAGTTCGGTGACATATTGTGCAACCTTGATGCCAGACTTGTCGAGCTGGAGCAGCTCTATCTGTTCCTCTCCGCCTTCGGTGCATAGCAAAAGGCCGAGTGGCGTTTCCTCGCCGGGTTCCATCTCGTTTTGTTCCAGCCAGCGAAGGTAAAGCTCCATCTGACCTTTGTATTGTGCCTTGAACCGTCCTAATTTCAGGTCAATGGCGATGAGGCGGTGCAAGCGGCGATGATAGAAAAGCAAATCGAGATAAAAATCCTCACCATCAATAATCATACGTTTCTGGCGTTCCACAAAAGTAAACCCTTTACCCAGTTCCAAGACGAATTGTTCCAAGTTTGCAACAAGGCTATCTTCCAAGTCTCTTTCGCTATACATCCCTTTCAATCCCGTAAACTCAAGGAAATAAGGACTCTTGAATACAAGGTCGGGGGAGAGTCTCTTGTTGTCGCGCAAATCCATCAACTCGTGCTTTATCAATGCATCTGGCTTGGAGGCTATCGCAGTACGCTCGTAAAGCATACTGTCAATTTCTTTGCGAAGGCGTTTGGTTGACCACAGTTCAGTAGAAGCCATGGTAATATAAAAATCTCGCTTAAGCTGATCGGCAAGCGGAAACACCTCTAAAAAATGCGACCAAGTCAATTGTGTCGCCAGTGCCGACACAATTTCCTCGTTTGGATATTGCGAGGCGAATTGCAGCATTCTTCGAACGTTTCGCAGCTCGAAACCTTTGCTGCCAAACAACATCTGCAATTGTGTCGCCACCTCCGACACAATTTCCATCCCGTATGCAGCACGTTTATTATCAAGCACATCCCGATTGATACGTTCGCCGATATGCCAATACATCATTGTCAGCTCATAGTTAGCCTTTACTGCCACATTGCAACGAGCGTTTTCCACAATCTGCCGCAAATCCGCAACCAATGAACTAATGTCAAATGGCAAAATGTTCTTTTCCATGACTTCTTAAAATTTTATTCCCAACATTTCCTGAATTTTGCCCAAAGTGGCGTCAATCTTGCGGTCGAGTGCCTCGCGTTGCTGCCAGTAGTTGCGCAGCAGTTCGTCGGGCGGCAGCACCTCCTCTTCGTCCTTCGGGAATTTACACTGGTCGAAGTTGCAGTCGAGGTCGAGCAGCTGCTGTGCCGTAAACACGCGCGATTTTTCGCCCGTCTCGTCGTTCACAATTTCGTGGCGGTTGTTCCACCAGTCTTGTATGGGCTGGGTATGCTCCACCTTCATCGGCTTGGTCTTGCTGAAGTGTTTGTAGCCGTCGGGCATATCCAAGCGATAAAACCAAGTTTCTTTGGTACAGAAGCCATCGGCTGCGTCGTCGGCCTTTTCGTTGTTGAAGAAAAGGATGTTGGTGGCGATGCTGGTGTAGGGCGAAAAGATGGAACCGGGCAGACGAATGATGGTGTGCAGGTTGAACTTGCGGAGCAGATTTTCCTTGAGGGCCAGCTTTGCGCCGTCGGTGCCGAAGAGGAAGCCGTCGGGGATGATGACACCGCAGCGGCCGCCCGCTTTAAGCCGGTACATGATGAGGGCGATGAAGAGGTCGGCGGTTTCGCTGCTGCGATAGGCGCTCGGGAAGTTGCTCTGCACGCTGGTGCCGGTGCTTCCGCCGTAGGGCGGGTTCATCCCGATGACATCTACGCGGTCGCTCTCCTTGAAGTCGCTCACGTTGGTGCCGAGCGAGTCGCAATGGCGGATGTTGGGCGATTCAATGTCGTGCAGCAGCAGGTTGGTGATGCTCAGCAGATACGGCAGAGGCTTCCACTCCTGTCCCACGGCGGCGCGTTGCAGCTTGTCGTTGTCGGCGGCCGATTTCACCTGTGGGGCGAGGTGGTTGAGTGCGGAGGTGAGAAAGCCGCCCGTGCCGGAGGTGAAGTCGCCGAAGGTTTCGCCCAACTGCGGGTTAAGCATCTTCACGATGAAGTCGGTGAGGGCGCGCGGCGTGTAGAACTCGCCCGCATTGCCCGCCGACTGCAGATCCTTGAGGATTCCCTCGTAGATGTCGCCGAAGGTGTGGCGGTCTTCCGCATCATCGAACTCGATTTCGTTCACGATGTTCACCACCTGTCGGAGCAGTGTGCCGTCTTTCATATACTGGTTGAGGTCGGCGAAAGTCTCCGGCACGATGCTTTTGGATCGGGGAGTGTCGGCGGTCACCACAATGCCCTTGATCTTTTGTCCGTCGTATTCCACGTCCTGTCCTTTGATGACGGGGAAAAGGGCGTTGTTGACAAAGTTCAGCAGCGCGTCGCCGGTGAGGGCGTTGCCGTCCTTGTTGTCGATGGCCCAGTTGCGCCACCGCAGCGGCTCGGGAATGAGGCTGACGTACGTTTTTCGGTCTCTTTGTGCTTTATATTCCCAGGTTTCCTCCTGCGTGTCATACACTTTGAGGAAAAACATCCAGGTCATCTGTTCAATGCGCTGCGCGTCGCCGTTGATGCCGGCATCGGAGCGCATAATGTTCTGTATTCGTTTGATGATATTTTTGACGGGCATAGTATTCTCTTATGCGGTTACTTTATAAATTTCTTCTTCTAATTCTTTTATTGCCTTTTCAAAGCCGTCTTGGCCGCCGAAGAGTTTGATGATCTTGGTGGGTTTGCCAATCTGGTTGAACGGCGGGATTTCCAGAATGTCGGCGCGCTCGAAGTCGAGGATGCCGTTTTCGGCATACTTGTCGAGCAAGGCTTCCAACACCTCGCGGGCCTTGCCTTGGTACTTGCCGAAGTAGTTGCGCTTCTTCACGTTGTTGGCGCGTTCCTTACGGGTGAGCGGAGGCTGGTCGAAGGCCACGTGGCAGATGATGTCGAAGATGTCGGCATCTTTCAGAGCGGCGTTCTTCTCGCGCACGGCATCAATGAGGATGGCATACTCTTTCAGCTCGTCGAGGATGGCCTGCTTGCGCTCGGCTTCCGTCCAGGTCTGGATGAACTGGTCGAGGGTTTCATAACGTAGGCGGATCTGCTTGCGGGCAAACGTCTGCACGCTTTCCGTGCGCATCGTCTTGCCGTCTTCGCCCAGCACGCTCACAATTTCCGACTCAATCCGAATGTCATGTCCATTGACGACATATTTGGGACGCACATTATATTGTATGTCATCATTTTCACTTGCCATTTGAGGAAAATCATCGTTTTCGCCACAGTTGTATTCCTTGGTATTTTTAACTTGCGGCTCGGGGTCGCCATCGAATTCGGGATCCTTGAACTTGGCGGTGGCGTTACGGAAATCCAAAATCTCCAAATGCCACTTTCCTTTGTCTTTGCGTAGTCTTGTTCCACGCCCGATTATCTGCTTGAACTCTGTCATTGATCCAATCTCTTTGTCAATGACAATGAGTCCGCAAGTCTTGCAATCTACGCCGGTGGAAAGCAGTTCGGAGGTGGTTACAATAACCGGATAAGGTTCATCCACGCTGATGAAGTTATCCAACTGTTTTTTGCCTTCGCGGTCTTCGCCCACAATCCGTGTGACGTAGTACGGATTTTTCTTGCACATATCCGCATTCATACTCACGAGGAGGGAACGCATTTCGGCGGCTTCCTCAATGTCGGAACAGAAGACGATGGTTTTGGTCATTCTGCCGATATCGTACAGCATTCGCGTGATGCGACGGGCGACAACTATGCGCCGCAACTTAATGGCAAGCTCTCGTCCGATATTCTGTCGTTGATAGAGCTTTTGCTCAATCTCCCGACCAAGCAAATCCCGTTCACCTTCTTCTGGAGTCCAGCCTTGCAAATCAACATTGATGAAATCGGCAGTAACACGATAAGGAGCAAGAAAACCGTCGTTGATACCTTGCAAAAGTGAGTAGGTATAAATGGGGGCTCCAAAATAGTCAAGATTATTGGCACCCTCCTCCGCTTTGGGTGTTGCCGTCATGCCTATTTGAGTGGCACTATCAAAGTATTCAAGTACTTTGCGCCAGGCGGAATCATCCTTCGCACTGCCGCGATGACACTCATCCACAACAATGAGGTCAAAAAAGTTCTTCTGTACTTCCAAAAACGGATCTTGCTGCCCATCTTTTCCCACAAGTTGATGGTACAATGCCATATACACTTCGTAGGAGGTGTCAATCTTATCGACGCCATCGCCATTGGAAGTGATTTTCGTCATAAACTTCTTGAACGGCTTGAAATCCTGCGTCATCGTTTGGTCGATGAGAATGTTGCGGTCGGCGAGATAGAGGATTTTCTTTTTCGCGCCGCTTTTATGCAGCCGGTAGATGATTTGGAAAGCGGTGTAAGTCTTTCCCGTTCCAGTAGCCATTACAATAAGTACACGTTGCCGCCCTTTGGCGATGGCTTCCACCGTGCGGTCGATGGCAATGCGCTGATAGTAGCGAGGCTCGTAACTATAGGCATCAAAATAATAGGAAGTTTCAACAATTTTCTGCTCTTCGGCACTATAATTTTTACTGGCGAGATAGCGCTGATACAACTCATCTTCGGTTGGAAACTCATCCATTTTCAACTCGGTTTCCTTGCCCGTAGTAAAATCGTGCTCCAGGAACGCGTCGCCATTGCAGGAGTATGCAAATTTCAAATCCAGGATTTGAGCATAGTCGATGGCCTGCTGTATGCCGCCGCCAACGGCGTGTTTGTTGTCTTTGGCTTCCAGAACGGCAATCGGCTTTCCATTATGGTAGAGCAGATAATCGGCTTTTTTGCCATCTGCAACGGAGTGCTGGTTGCCGGCCACCAGCACACGACCATCCGTGAAGTAATATTCTTCACGCATATTTTCAGACACTTTCCAACCCTTTGCTTTCAAGGCAGGAGTAATGAACATTGTTCGTATTTCTTGTTCCTTAAGTTCCTTTTTATCAACGTTCATAATGATTTGCATGATTAGATGGTTGCCGTTACTATTTCTCTGTTTTTCGTTCAAGCTCCAATAATTCCATACTATCAACATCAAGAATCTTGACAAGTAGTACTGTTATGTGATTCAGGTTTTAACGTCCATTATATAAACAGAGTACAAAGATACATATAAAAAACGAAACCAACTCACTTTGGACAAACTTTTTATATATTATTATCAAACCATCAATGATTATTGCATCGTCCGACGCTCCCGACTTTCATCTCGTGCAATTCCGCACAAAGAATTCACCGACGGAGTGAAATCTTTTTCGTATTTTTGCAAAATGATAATACTTGGAATTGACCCTGGTACTCAGATACTTGGATATAGCATCTTGGAAACCGACATGGACAAATCGCCCAAATTGTTGGTGATGGATGTACTTTATCTGAAAAAAATCAGCGATTTCAAGTTGCGCATGCGACAAATTTACGACTCTACGCAACGCATCATCGACTCTTTTCATCCCGACCATCTGGCTATTGAAGCGCCTTTTGTGGGCAAGAATCCGCAATCCATGATCAAGCTCGGCAAAGCGCAAGGCATCGCCATTGCCGCCGCAATGAGCAGGGATTTGAGCTACACGGAATATGAACCCGCCATCATCAAACAACGCGTTACGGGCAACGGCGTGGCTTCGAAAGACCAGGTTGCAATGATGATGCAATCCATATTCAAGTTCGAGGAAATGCCTCAATACAAGGACGCGTCGGACGCCCTCGCCGTGGCTTACACATGCTTTCTCGACCAGAACGACCCGCTTCACGACCTACGGCAGCAACTCAAGCCGAAAAAGTCAACGAAAAGCAAAAAACAGCAATGGGCCGATTTCGTCAACCAAAACCCCGACAGAGTCAATTGAAAATTCGTCATGAGGATAGCGGTCAATTCAACAAATCAACAAATCAACAAATCAACATTAATCACACATCTTCTCACATCTAAAAAAACAATTAAAAAATGGCTGAACAAAAGAACTCTTTTTCCTCGAGCATTGGTGCCATCATGGCTGCCGTAGGATCCGCCGTTGGATTGGGCAACATTTGGCGATTCCCCTATATCTGTGGCAAATACGGTGGAGGTGCATTCCTCATCGTTTACCTTTTATTTGTATTCCTGATTGGCATGGTGCTGATGATGAGCGAATTCGTAATTGGCCGTCGCACACAGCACACTCCCGCAAAAGCATTCTCCACCTTGCGTCCCGACAAAAAGGGATGGAACATCATTGGCGTGGTAGGCGTTTTTACATTGTTTTTCATCGTGTCGCAATACCACTTGGTTTCGGGTTGGGTAACCAGCTATTTTGTTGACTCCTGCACCGGCACCTTGGCGGGATTGGGTCAGAACGCCGATGCCATAAGCCAATACTTCGCCGACTTCTCGTCAAGCGTATGGCGTCCCATTATTTTCGCCACCATCTTTGCCGTCATTACCGGCATCATCATCACCGGCGGCGTACAGAAAGGCATTGAACGCATTTCCAAGATATTGATGCCCTTCCTGCTGATACTCATCTTGGTGCTTTGCGTGCGCTCGCTCACCCTGCCAGGCGCTTCCAAAGGCCTTGCCTACTTGTTCACTCCCGACTTCTCGAAACTTACCGGCGAAGGCATCTTGGCCGCTTTGGGTCAGGCTTTGTTCTCGCTTTCGGTGGGCATGGGCGTGATGGTGGTTTACGGTTCCTACATTCCCGTTGACGACAATCTTTTCAAGACTTCCATTTGGATTACCGCCAGCGACACGCTCATCGCCATACTCGCCGGCGTTGCCATCTTCCCAGCAGTGTTCAGCTGCGGCTTGGAACCCGCCGGCGGCCCTGGATTGGTATTCTGCGTGCTTCCGCAAGTGTTCAACACCATGCCTGCCGTAGTGGGCAGTATCTTTGCCGCACTGTTTTTCCTGTTGGTAGTGGTGGCTGCGCTAACCAGCAACATCTCGCTCCTTGAAGGTCTCGCCGCATGGCTTTCGGAAACCGCAAACACGCCGCGCCGCAAATCCACTCTCATCTTCACCGTTTGCACCATCCTCATGGCTTGCGTAGTTTCGTTGGGCAACGGCGCGTGGAGCGACTTCCATATTTTCGGCAACAACATCTTCGACTTTGTTGACCGTCTCAACTCCATCTACATGCCTCCCATCTGCGCGTTGCTCACCGTCATTTTCCTTGGCTGGGTGATGCCCGAGAAAGACGTACGCGACGAACTCTCGAACCACGGTACGCTGAAAATCGGGTACTACAAAGTATTCCTATTCCTGGCTCGTTTCGTGGCTCCCATCGCATTGATCGCCGTTCTTGTAAGCGGCATTATGAACTAATGAAAATTAGAAGATTAGAAGGGTTCTATTCACTATTCACTAATCACGTCAGCGATGTCCAAAATCAAGCAATTCCTCGTCATTGTCCTCGCCATGCTCTGCATGACGGCATGCGACCATTGGGGACGCCATAAAGGGGTGTTCGATCCCGACCTGGTAAAATTCAACGCCAACTACAACCCAACGTTCGACAACCAGCTCTACCCCTCGTTCCTGCTTGCGCTCAACAGCTACAGCGGCCCTGCCGAGTTGGAACCTTTCACGGTTTCGGTAACAAGTCCCGTAAACAACGGCGTGCTGCGCGTGGTGCTCGACTCGTCGAGCTTGAACTATGTAAGCATCCTGCAAGAAACCCTTCCCAAGAAGGGCGAGCGCTACACCTTCCACCCTATCGTGAAATGGAAGTACGACAAGCTTTACGCCACACGCCAAAGCGGCAACATCGACCTGACTTTTACCTGTTATATCAACGACGAGGAGGTGGACATCAAAAACCTGAAGCTGCAATACCGTTCCGTAAACGAATGTCCTTTGAATCTGCGCGACGCTTCCGGCCACAACGTGGATGTGAGATGGATGTTTGCAGGATATGTAAACGAGGATCATCCCTACATCGAGAACATTCTCACGGAGACGCTCAACCTCAATGTGATAACGCGTTTCAACGGTTACCAGAAAAACGCGGAGCAGGTCAAGCAACAGGTGTTCGCCATCTGGTACTACGCCCTGAACCACGGAATCGCCTATTCGTCGATTTCCTGTACCTCAAATCCCTCGAAACGCACCAACGTGCAGCATATCAGATTTTTTGACGAAGTCTATAACACCCGTCAAGCAAACTGTGTTGACGCTTGCGTATTTTTCGCCTCCATTTTGCGCAAAATCGGATTGAAACCCGTAATCTTCGTGGAGCCTTGTCACGCCTACCTTGGCTACTACACCGACAAGAACCGCAAGAACATCGCATTGCTGGAAACCACCATTACGGGATGGGTGAATTTCCCCGAATTGCAGCGTTCTCTCGACGAGAAAGGGAAACTGCCACCCAAACAGATCAAAGCAGTAAGTCAATACCTCTCCGAAGCGAGCATCAAGAAACTGGAGAAAGGCGAATTGGAGTTTGTTGAGATGAAGGAAGAAATCGCCAAGACGCTGTTTGAACAGGCATCGGTTTACGATGAAGAAAGATACAAGAACAACAAGGAAAACTTCGCCGACACGACGAAAATCACCTATCAGATGCTCGACATCGAACAACTGCGAAAAGTGGTACAACCCATAAATTGACAAATTATAAGGTCCAGCGGTCGATGACCGCTGGACCTTAGTTTTTAGACGTTCTTCCATTCTATCAGCTGATAGGCACCCTGCGGTCAAGTCCGAAACTCATCGGAGAAACCTTCAGCAACGGAGCGAACTGCAAGCGTTTCCATTCGTTGATACGCACCTTACGCAAAACAGTGGCGACGAGGTCGGCATCATAACCTTCCTCAACAATTTCTTCCTGACTCAGCTGTTCCTCGATATGGAGGTTGAGAATGGCATCCAGCACGGCATAGTCGGGCAAAGAATCGCTGTCCTTTTGGTTGGGACGCAGCTCGGCCGACGGAGCCTTGTCGATGGTATTCTGCGGGATGCGTTCGCCGTTACGGTTGATCCAATTGGAAAGTTCATAGACCTCCGTCTTGTAAAGGTCGGCAATCACGCCCAAGGCACCGCAGCTGTCGCCGTAAAGCGTGCCATAACCCATTGCCGCCTCCGACTTGTTGGTGGTGTTGAGCGCCAAGGCACCGAATTTGTTGGCATACGACATCACAATGGTGCCACGAATGCGAGCTTGCATGTTTTCTTCGGTAACATCTTCGGGACGGTCGCCAAAAATCGGTTGCATCGACTGCCTCAACTGATCGAAAATGGGTCGGATGGGGACAATGTCGTACGAAACGCCAAGGTTCTTTGCCAAATCCTCCGCATCCTTCACGGAATGGTCGGTAGAGAACTGCGACGGCATCAAAAGACCATGCACGTTCTCGGCACCAATGGCATCAACCGCCAAGGCACACACCAACGCAGAATCGATGCCACCACTCAAGCCAAGCACCGCGCGTTTCTGTCCGTTTTTGGAGAAATACTCGCGGATTCCCATAACAAGAGCATTATACACAAGTTCCACCGCCTCAGGCTTTTCATCCTCAACGTCGCCGATAAGCTGGAGATCGACATTGGAAGAAGTCTCTTCAAAATAAGGGAACTGGCAAAGCAAGTTGCCCGCGGCGTTCAACGCCATAGAGCCACCCGCATACAAATAGGAGCCTTCGCCTCCGATACGGTTGGCATAAACCAACGAAGCATTGAGATTCTCGACGATCTTGCGCATACGATAACGCGTACGATACGGCTTGTTGTAGTCAAAGATATTGCATCCACAGCAGATGACCATATCAGGTTGATCGACATGACCCTTTGAAAGTTCTTTCAAATCCTCGTAAAAGCCGATGGCGATTTGCTGCTCTTGATACTGGATAATCTGCACACCTTCGCCACGCACAAAATATTTCTGCTCGTCGGGAGCCAGATATTTCTTGGTAACGATGCCACGAATGGCGCAATTCTGCACGAAAACAATGGCATTGCATAAACCCTTGTCCTGAATCTGCAAAGGCATTCCAATCAGAAAAGCACGATGTTCGGAGCGTGAAACAAGCTCTTGTAGAACGGCTTGTGAGCGTTTTTGGATGTCGGTATAGGCCACCGAACCATAAAGCGGATAGCCGCAAATGGTACATGCCGGAAAAACGGTAAGAAGCGCCTCCTTTGCCTCAGATTTGTCAAGTTCCTCCAAAATCCATTCCAAGTTGGCTTCTGGATTGTTGGTAAAAATATTGTGTTGGACAATGCGAATATTCATAGCGTTATGATATTGAGATTGTTTTTAAGAATTAGCGTATTCTGTTCCATACAGAACAAATTGCAAAAATAACACTTTTTTATAATATTTCACCATACTTGTGAGTTATTATAGGAGAATGGCGCATTATTCATTTTTTTCACAAAAGAAAATCTCCATGAAAAAGAAATTATTATTGGCTGCATTGCTGTTTTTTGCCACATCGGGATTGTATGCACAGAACACCCTCGGCGTACGCGTAGGCGTATTGGGCGGCTACGACATCGAAGTATCATTTCAGGCGACAACAACCAACGGAGGGCTTGAGTTCGACTTGGGTCCTTGCAACCATCAAGACAGGGATTTCTTTGATTTTATTGGACTTTACCAATGGAGATGGGATGTGGGACATGGTTTTTGCGGGTATCTCGGCTGCGGCCCTTCCTTGCGGATATACACCGACCACGACACCGAATACAACCCGTTAGGCATTGGTGCTGCAGCACAAGCGGGAATCAGCTACCAACTTCCCATACCGTTGCAACTCTCTCTGGATTTGCGTCCAAGCACCGACATTTTCAACCTCAGGGCGTTGTATTGGTCGTTCGCCCTAAGTGCAAGATACCGTTTCTAAAAATCTTTTACCTCGGGAAGTGCCTACTTTCCTTGCATGCCGATTGGATACACACCCAGAACGGTATAGGAATTCGGGGTATAGTGAAGTTCAAAAACAACTTGCCCTTGAAGCTGATCAAAGGTCTTTTTGTCAATACAATACATCGACCCACCCGAAAAGGCGGCATAACCTTCATGAAAATTCGACAGCCGATTGTTGAAAGCCGTTGAGACGCTGAAATGTTTTTTCTTCAACAACGTCCATTTTTTGTTTTTGCCGATGTCACATCAATGCGAAAACGTGCAGACACTACCACGGATAAGGTCGCGGTATTCGACAAGCGTCTTCAATTGGGCGCCATCAGGCACCGAGACAGGTCCGTGAACGACAGGCGAGGAAAGTGTTGGTTCAAGGCCATCAACGGTATAGTGGATTTTTGCGCCATACACCTCACATTCGAGCAATGCCTGCCAAGATCCATCAGCGGAGCACAGCCAACGCACCACAGGTTCGAACGACCCCATGTGGTAACTATATTCCATGTTTTCCAAACGGAGTTTGTGCGACTCGATACGGCGGCGGAACTCCGGCCAATGCTTGGCGGAACTTGGCGTCCACACACATTCGGCAAAAGCGCAGATCGCCGGCAGCATACGATATTCAAATTCGGCAGTTGACAACACGCTGTCGATCTCGAATAATCCACCGCCCTCCTCTACCTCGATAAGCGGATCGAAGCGATAACCTCTGCGAAGCGATGTCTCGGAAGTGGAAATAAGCTTGTCGGCTTCAACCGAACGAACCGTCGAAAGTTCCACAAGGCTCTCGTCGTCGCACGAATCACATTCCAAGACAAGCTCTACATAGTTTTGCTTTGCAAAATACTCCAAATCACACAATTCTGTATAGGAATACCTATTGTCGTCATCATCGTCGCCAATGCCGTCGAGACGCATGTGGAGTCGATTGAGCTTATAGAACGACATAATGGAGACATAGCGTTTTAATTCGCTTATCGGGAAATTATTGTCCACGGCGTCAATTCTAAAGGCGCGCCACTGATATCTAGGATAGTCAACGATAGAACAATAAGGAAGCGACACCGCATTGTAACGCACCTTATTGATGTCTTCGGGAAGCATCTGCAGAAATGTCTGAAGGCCATAGAAAAGACCCTTTTCGGAAACCGAAGCGATACAGATTCCAGAGTCGCCAATGTGCAACGAATATTCGTCGGGATGAGACATTGCCGAAGCTGGAAGCAGACGCAACACCAAACTGTTGGAAGTGGAAGTTCCTGTAAAGCGAGGCTTGAAATGGAATTCTCTCAGCGTTTGGGTAAGATAATCCGCAAGGTTGCTGTTTCTTCCCAATCCGTCGAGACAAATCTTTGTGGATGGGGTGTATTTGAAATAATGCTGAGAGCACTCAATGCTGACCGGTTCTGGAATGATGGAATAGGTTTCCACCTTCGCTTTCTTGCCGCATGACACAAGCGTCAAGAAAAAAATCATTCCATATAAAAGTAATTTTCTGTTCAATAGACAATTGTTTTTCACAAACAGCCGACACACGTTCGACATGTAAAATAATTCTACTGCAAAGATAAGAAAAAAAAGCGAATAATAACAAGCTACTGTCTGCGTTATAATATAATAAGGCAGAAACAAATCTCGGCGCCGATGGCAGTTTCCGCAACCCGAAAAGCGTCCGACACCAAGTTTCAGTTTCTCAAATTTCAATCATAATCTAATATATTACAAACATTTACAATAGCATCACATAACACATTCCTTTCGGAATACATTTTCATTGATAGAGAAATTCATTAATGTCATATTTTTATAGGCAACATTTTTTTAACATTTTTTATGTCTCGATCACTCAAATCTTTAGTTTCTGACACCGCAATTTACGGATTGAGCAGCATTATCGGAAGATTTCTCAATTATCTGCTTGTACCGCTATACACCTACAAGATAGCCGCCGAAACCGGCGACTATGGCATCATTACCAACATCTACGCCTACACGGCGCTGCTATTGGTGATTCTCACCTTTGGAATGGAAACCACTTTCTTCTATTTCTCCAACAAAGAGGGGGTGAATCCGAACAAGGCTTTTTCAACCGCCAGCATTTCCGTTGGAACTATCGCCGTGGTTTTTGTGCTATTGGTAAACATTTTCATCGGACCTATATCGCAAAATCTTGGCTACGCTTCACATCCCGAATACATCACCATCATGGCAGGTGTGGTGGGGCTTGACGCATTCCAAGCCATTCTTTTCGCCCTTTTGAGAAAGCAAGGAAAAGCGTGGAAATTCGCAACGCTGAAACTGCTGTTCATCATCTTGAACATTGGCCTTAACCTATTCGTATTCCTTGTCGCTCCAAAATTGGCTGTTTCCCATCCCGAAATGATGGGATGGTACCATTCCGACAACCTGGTAGGTTATGTATTCAAAGTCAACTTGTTCTGTACAGCCGTCGTCACGCTCGGATTTATTCCCGAACTGAAACTGCTGAGCAATGGCATGGATTGGAAACTACTCAAACAGATGTTGCGCTACACATGGCCCATCTTGCTGCTTGGCATCGCCGGCATCCTCAACCAAGTGGCCGACAAAATCTGCTACCGTTTCATCATGCCTGGACAAGAAGGTGATGTACAATTGGGAATCTACGGTGCTTGCATCAAAATTGCCATGATTATGGCGATGATAACACAAGCGTTCCGCTATGCCTACGAACCTTTCGTTTTCGGATCCGGAAAAGATGCCAAAAGCAAAGAAACCCAAGCGCTGGTGATGAAATATTTCGTGATTTTCACCTTGCTGGCATTTCTCGCCGTGGTATGCTACATGGACATTCTGCAGCTTATTGTTGACGGGAAATACCGAGAAGGCATCAAAGCCGTTCCCATCGTTATGATGGCGGAGATATTCATGGGAATTTATTTCAACCTCTCGTTTTGGTACAAGCTTATCGAAAAGACCTGGTGGGGCGCCATTTTCTCGACAGTGGGATGTGTGATGCTCCTTGCGGTAAACTTCATCTTCGTGCCTAAAATCGGCTATATGGCTTGTGCGTGGGGAGGACTCGTTGGCTATGGCACTTGCATGTTGCTTTCCTATTTCGTAGGACAGAAACATTACCATGTACCCTACCCTGTCGGCACCATTCTTTCTTACTTCATCATCGCGCTGGCTTTGTTCTCCGTAAGCGTGCTGTTAAGGCCTGCGGCATTAGGTTGGCGACTGACTTTGAACACGGCGTTGCTGCTGACCTACATAGCCGTTGTATGCTGGAGAGAAAGAGCGCTCATTCTGCCTATCACGAAAAAACTACTGAAAAGATAAACACACAACACACAAAAATCCCGTAATATGAAATCCAAAAGAATATTTATCGCAGTTCTTTCCGCACTGATTTTGTTGGGCGCCACATCCTGCAGGAAGCAATGCCATTGCTATGGCTACGACGGTTCGCACACCTATTTCACCAAAGAAGAAGTCAAGGAGAGCAAAGGCAATTGCAGCGAAATGATTATATGGAACGACATACGACTCTATTCCATCTGCGAGTGGGATTAAGGCGCCACCATTCCTCTAAACAAAAAGAAAGGTACTCCTCTCGGAATACCTTTCTTTGTTTTACTTGGCGGCTATCGGTTATTTCTTGACCGAAAGCTCAACGCATTTCACCTTTTGAACAGAAGTTACATATTCTCCGCCAATCATCTCATCAAAGCCCATCGTGGTAACATCTTCGCAGTCGATGCTGCCATCAACAGTCAGCAATTCCTGAGACGCATTGGCGATCTCGGTGGCAGTGCAGCCACAGGTGCGTTCTTTCACGCAAGACACACAAACACATGCTACAAAAAGGGCTATAATAGATATCTTTTTCATTTTTCTATATTTTGAAGCCTTTCGCCAACTTGCCGAAACACGTTGACAAAGGTGGTTAAACTACATTTCCATACAAAGCAGATCTTCGTTGATGCGAGATTCGACATGCACAGGGTCGGAATACTCCACCGACTTGAGATCTTCGCAATTTTCACCTTTCAGTGTGATTACGCGTACATCCTGAGAACCCAACACCGAACAATGGCAAGTCTTTTCCTTGTTGCACGAAAACAAGCAAAGCGAAGCCAAAACACATCCAAAAAGCAATACTTTCTTCATAAATTGATTGTTAAAGCGATGCTAACGCAACGGAATAAGAAACAAAATTTTTGCAAATATACGAAAATTTAATGACTTGAGAATATATTTTCCAGATTGAACGCCAACAGCAGCCATCAATCCATGTTGTTGCATTATAAAAATGGCGGCACCGCAAAATTGCGGGGCCGCCATTGCATATCTTATGCACAAGAAACTATCTTACGACAAGTTTGCGAACCATGTTCACGTTGTCGCCATAGATGCGCACAAAATAGGTACCCTGTGCGAGGTTGTCCACATTCATGGTCTTCACACAGTTGCCGTCGCATTCCATAGCCTCCTTGGCAGCCACACGACCGTTGAGGTCAACAACCTCTACATTGACCTTGCCAGCAAAGCCGGAGAGGCTGATGGTTGTGATCTGCGTTGCAGGATTAGGATAGAGCGAGAGCTGCATGTCGCCTTCGGCATCGTTGATGCCAACCAGCACGCTAAATGCAGTCGACTGCGACCAAGGTCCGTAGTTGCTTTCGCCACAGTTGGCGCGAACGTAAACCTCGTAGTTGCCGTTGGGCATATCGGTGATGGAGTATGCCAAAGCGGTGATGTTGTCAACATTGGTACCCTGACCGAAGGAGAATCCAGCGGCGCCATATTCGAGTTCGTAGCTTTCTGCGTTCTCGACAGCGTTCCAATTAATGACAACATAGTTGCCGTCAACATTGGCTTCTACACCTTCAACAGTGGCGCACTCAACATCGGGCATGTCGGTAACAACCTGTGCGACGTTGCTCCAGTTGCTGGTCCAACCTTCGCCGCAAGAGGTACGTACATAGAAGTCGTAGGGCATCATTCCCTCAAGACCGGTAACAACATAAGGATTGGTGTTGACGGTAATGATGGTGCCTTCGCCCTGACCGAAGCCAGTGAAACCATACTCAATCTGCCAAGTGTCGGTACCTTCGGCAGCCGTCCAAGCAACCGAAACGTTGGTAGAACCTTCAATGGCGGTAACGACAACGTTGGTAACAGGTTCACAAGTAGGTGTGCTGAAGCTGATCGTATCGCTCCATTCGCTGTAGTAGCCAAAGCCACAAGAGCGCTGGATAGCCACCTGATACGCTTCGGCGGCATAGAGGCCCGTGATGGTAGCAGTAGCGCCAGAAACGGTATCATAGACGTCGTGGTATGCGCTGAATACGTGAGCCACATACTCGGCATCGTCGCTTTCAGCCGTCCAAGTAAGCGTAACAGCATCGTGCTGGATGTCGGAAACGGCAAGGCCTGTAGGAACGGTGCAGTTCATACTATCGGTGATGAAGCTGCCCGTTGCGTAGTCGGAGCTGTCGCCGCTTTCGCAAATCTTCTGCATACGATAGAGGTAAGTGGTAGCGGGAGCAAGGTTGGAGAGCGTTACGCTGGTAGCGTCGGTGATGTGCTGGTTTTCCGACCAGACTGTCTCACCTTCCTGACGATAGGAAACATTGTATTCACCAGGATTTTCCCAAGAGATAGTAGCGGTCGTAGCCGTGATGGCGACATTGCGGTTTGAAGGAACAAAGCAGTTCATTGTTGTGGAAACCACGATATCGTCGATGCAGACGCTATAATAGGTACTATTTTGATACCACATGAAAGCGATACGCATTGCCGAATCAGGAACACTCTCGAACGAAACCGTATCAAGATAACCCACGCCAGCAGCCTGAACGCCATTGCCCGAGTGTGCCGTTGCCGCACTTGCAGGGATGGAATCAATTGCCACAAAACTTTCGGCAAGATTGTCGCTGGTAGTGTATCCAACATACAATGTTCCATTTACCGTAGACGATCCATTACCCTCTGTACACATCCAGAAGCTTAACAAAGTAGTATTAACAGGCTCAACGAATTCAGGAAGCGTGACAATCTTGGTATTACCGTAGGTTGCACTATTACTAGAAGTCATTACCAATGCATTTTCGCCATGGGTGTAGCAATAGGAACCTCCACCGCTGACAATATGGGGATAATAGCCAGCCGTCGTGCCATTATAGTAACCGCTCCAACATACTGGCAAGGAACCTTCTACATTATATGCGGCACCTTCGTAGGCTTCAAAGTCTTGTACATAAGGAGTTTCAAGGGAGATAGGCATACATTCGGTAAACGCCACGATGGGTTCGGACCAATCAGAGGTGTCACCTTCGCCACAAATGGCGCGGACCTTCAATTGATAAGCGGTAGCAGGATTAAGTCCCGAGATAGTGGCGTTTGTAGTAGAAACAAAGCTGCTTGCAGACGTATTGTTGGAGGTGTTGGTGTAGGCGACCTCGAAGAGCGTTGCAGAGGAACGGTTATTCCATTCTACAGAAATCGAATTAGGAGAAGCCTCTACAAACTCGAGATGATTGGGACGAGGACAGGTTGGGATTTCCTCCAAAATCACATCGTCAACATAAGCGTAAGCATAAACCGAAGTTGAAGAGGTGTCGGGAGTAATCAAACACATAGCAATATAGCTTCCGTCGCCCGTGTAGGTATTCAATGGAACCTCAAATTCCTGATAAGCAGAGGTCATTCGAATGGTATCCACAGCAGTAAAAGTAGCCTCGTTGCCAAGGTTGCGGATCACACCAACAGCCAATCGGGAAACTGCAACAGCAGAAGCCGTGGTAGAAGTGCGAGCCTTGAAGCGGAGCTGCAGTTCATTGACATTCAACTGAGTGGTATCGATCTGCGGCAACACTGCATATTCATCTGCATAGGTGGTAGAACCCGATCTGTAGAAATAGAGTGACTTCGTTCCACTATATGCATAGGAAGCCGTACCATAGACATAGGGATAGCCTTCGTAGGAGGCGCTGGATGCATTGTTAATACGCGTCCAGCAATTAACAAACTGCGGATAGCTAGTGATGGATGCACCGCCCGTAACTTCACCTTCAAAGTCGTTGCTGTAGGGCAAGGTACTAATCATGTCGCAACCCGAAGTAAAGGAAGCCGCATTCGACCATACGCCCGTATCAGTAACGGAACAGATAGGACGTACATATACTTCGTAGCCGTGGCCAAAGTCAAGACCAGTAATCGTTGCAGGGCTGGAAGCGGCATTTACGATGGTACCTTCACCTTGGGTGAAACCAGCATAGCCGTATTCGATCTGCCAGCTCATCACATCGTAGCCCAAGTAGTAATCCCAAGCCACGTCAGCACTGGTGGCGGTGATAGAACTTTCGGGAACGTTCACGTTGAATGGCATCGGGCAAGCCGGCATATCCTCAACGGTGACATCATCAATATTGATATAGTAACTTACGGTATCTACGGCAAATGCCAGACGATAGTTGCCCGTGAGGCCCATCAAAGGAATGGTAAACTGCGTAAAATCGGCACCACCCTGAACCTCAATGCGATCTCCAATCTGCGTAAAGTCGGAAGTGGAGATGGTGCTGCTGGTAGGATCGACAGGAGCATACTTCAAGGAGAAACGACCCGTGTAGGTAGAGCCTGAAGTGGTGGTACCACGCGCCCAGAACGTAATCTGCTGATGGCCGTTGAGTTGAAGTTCGGGAGTAATCAAATAGTCGTTGTGTTCAGTCGTTGTGGTAGTAGTGCCATAGAACTGGATTGCCGTGGTGCCAGAATGCAGGTAAGAGGCCGCAGTGGTGTTACGCCAGTTGTAGGAGGTGCTACCGCCATCGATGGCCGCCCAGCACATCGGGAACTTGGGATAGGTGGTACCGGAATAAACATACCAGGTTCCATCCAAGTCGGCGTTCCAGGGGAAGGTGTCAATTACACCGCAATCAGTACGGAACGATACAGGAGCCAAAGGCCATGCCGAGGTGTCGCCCACCGAGCAGATGGCTCTTACGTTCCAGCTGTAGCGAGTACTGTGGTTCAAGCCTTGCAACAGATAATGGAAATTGCCCAACGAGTCAACCGTATAGTCGGCAGCGGTCAATATGCTGTGGTTGGCAGCCGTGTCAAAGGCGTCTTCTTGCGCCCAGGCCAATTCGTAGCTGTTTGCCATGCCACTCCAAACCAATTCGGCATCCATTTCGGTAATGGAAGCGGAAGGTGTACTCATATCTGAAGGAGTGAAACAGGATGGGATGTAATCAACCGTAATATCATCAAGATATACGTAGTTATAGGTAGAGGTAGCCGTTCCGATGGGGTCGATCGAGGGTGCAAGGAACGCGATATAGCGACCATTGCCAGTGTAGTTGTTAAACATAATTTCTATGCCATGGACCGAACTACCTGGTTGGTTTCTCAAATCAACAACCTGAACGGTGTCGAAAGTAGAAATATCGGAAGGATCGCTCATCACGCCGACAACTAAGCAGGAAGTGTAGGAGTCGGTAGTGGTGGAATAGCGCTTGGTCTTGAAGGAAAGCATCAAGGTGTCGATGTCGGCATCAAACAGCGGCATGGCTGCGTAAGAATAATAAGCGGTGGTTGAAGATTTGAACGCATAGAAATAGAGGTGTCTCGTTCCCGAAATCACATTGGTTCCATAAGGATAGGGATAAGCGGTAGTATTGTTTGTTCCCTTTGTCCAGCAGGGGTCAATAGTCTGGGTAGTACCCGTACCATAGCTTTCGAAATCCTCGGTATAAGGAAGCGACACTGGCAAGCAAGGCGTTGTGAACTGCGAAACCACGCTCCATGGACTGTTATCGTTCTGGCACAACGCTCTCACCGACACATAATAAGTCGTGCTGGGGGTCAAGCCTGTCATCGTGTAGCTGTTCGTGCTCAAAGGCACTACGGTTTGAGTGCCCGTCGAATCGGGAAGGAATGCCTCGGAACTGTATGCCAACTCGTAGTTGGATGCGGTACTTGTCCAGCTCAACGATGCATCGGTGGGATTTACCACATCCACGGTCAATGCGGGACGTTCACAAGCGGGAACTTCCGTACAAACGTTAAAAATGATATTCGAACGATAATAGGTACGACTGGCCGAAAGCGAAGTGGTTGTGGTGCTCTGATAGCCATACGCACTTCTATAATTCGGCGTTGTGGAAGTGTAGTAGAAGGTTACGCTTGCCGAAGGCGCTACAGAACGACGGAAGGTGATGGCAAGGTTGCGCGTACCGGAATAGACGAACGTGCTGTCCAAAGGAATCTCCAACCAGCTGTTTGCCGTAGCATTCAACGTACCAGAGAACACCTTGGTCATATTCGCCACCGGAATGGTATCGTTGGCTGCCGGGTTGCCGAACTCGTTCAAATCGGTTTCCATCATATAGATGCTCATACTGTCAATCGTTCCTCCTGTCGAACCGACGTGCAACGAAAGTGAATTGATGCGGTTGTTGGAAAGCAAGCCCATCTCACTGAGTTCTTCTGCGGTAAAGATATTCGTGGATGTACCACGAGGATAGGTAGAATAGCAATATGCCGTATAAATATAGGACGAGGATGTTCCGTCACCAATAGTATCGATGATGTTCATGCTGTTGGCGCCGCAATCAATCAAGGTACGGAACGAAACAGGCATGCTCCAATCTGAAGAATCAGCTCCGCAGATACCACGCACCGAAACGGTGTAGGTAGTAAAATTCTGCAGTCCCGTCAAGGAAATTGATGTGTCGGAGGAGGCAACCATCGTTGCGTTTTCCAAATCCATTGCACCGCCTTCAACGTATGCTACTTGGTAGCTGTCGGAAGTACCCACCCAATTGAGGTCCACACTGGTTGCGGTAACATTGCTGGCTGCCAAGTCGGTCACTCGGCGACAGTTGGGGATAAGGTCAACGATCACGTTGTCCAAATATGCATAGTTTGTCGTAAAATTCAACGAACCCGTCGTTGGAGCCAAGAAAGCGATGTACTTGCCTTGTCCGGTGTAGTTGTCAAACAGCACTTCGTTGTTTGACTGCACCGTACTAACGGGCAAGTCGTACAAGTTGAACAACGCCACAGTATCAAAAGTGGAGATATCGTTGGGATTGCCCATCACGCCTACACACAAAGCCGTGCCATAGGATGATGCGGAGCTATAGCGCTTCATGTCGAAACGCAGGCGCAACGAGTCGATAGAGGTCTCGAACATCGGAAGGGCAACATAACTGTAAATAGCTGCGGTAGAATAGAAATAAAGTCCTCTCGCTCCCGTGATAGCAGCCGTGCTGTACGGATAGGGATAATTGGTAGTAGTGCCAATAGCATGACGCGTCCAACAAGGGTTGATGGGGCTCGTCGTACCCGTGCCATAGCTTTCGAAATCTTCCACATACGGCAAGCTGTCGATAGGAGCGCAAGCCGTGCTGAATCTCACGCGCGTTGTTGCGTTTGCCATACTGCCGTCGGTACAATAAGCCACTACAAAAAACTCATAGTCGGTTTCGGGCATCAAATTATCGAAAGTATAGGAGGTGTCGTTTGTGTTCACAAAAGCGACAGTGTCGGCATTGAAACCAGCAAGGCCGAAATAGACGTCCCAAGAGGTAGCGGGATTTGTGGTCGAAGTGTCGCTCCAAGCCAAGGTCGCCTCATAAGCGCCTACAGAAGCCACATACGGGTTCACTGCGTCGGGGCAGTTCGAACAGGTATATACGCGCAAGTCATCCAAATAGGCAGTATAAGCGCTGTCCGCCTTAACTACAAAAGCCAACCAGTGGTAGCCAGAAAGACCTGCCAACGAAACGGTATATTGTTTCCATGTAGACGAATCGTTGGTGGCTTGGTATCCATAATCATTGATAGGAAGTGCTACAAAATTCGCCGTATCCATCTGAGAAGCAGCATCCTCTGTAGAAGCCCACACCTGAATTCGTGCACGGTACTTTGTCGAAGCTGTTGAGTTGGAACTGCTACGCATCCAGAAAGTCAGTTCGTCATCGCCTGTGAGGTTCAGCATCGGAGTAACGAGCCAGTCATCGTTGTGGTTAGTGGCAGAATTGCCACCCGTATATTTCCAAGAATTCGTACCTGAATGAGCGTAGGTCACCGTTGTATTGCCCGCCCAATAATAGGTGGCATAGCCGCCGTTGAAACAGTTCCAGCAATAAGGCCAACGTTCGCTTCCTGAAGCCGAACCCGTAGCAGTTACGTGCATCATAGAGACAGCACCTTCAAAGCCGTAGTCCCATGGCAAGCTCTCAATCGGGCCGCACTCGGTATGGAATGAGAATTCGTATCCCGACAATGCCGTATCACTTCCACAAATGGTATAAACCCATGCGTCATAATAGGAGCCGCTGGCAATGTTTTCCAACGACACTTCATCGGTATAAGTAAATACCGTGTCGTAGGCGACAGAAGAACGGTTCTTATATACAAACATATATTCGGAAGGACTTCCAAAAGCATGAAGCGTAAAATAAGCATAGTTGTCGCCAGCCACCACCTCAACGCTGTCAACGCCGGGGCAAGCAGATTCCGAAATAGCGATATTATCTATGGCGACAACAGAGGGAGTTCCTCCACTACCATCATTTCTCCAATAGAACACCAAATTGTATAAACCGGCCGGCACACTCATTGTCTGCGACAAATGTTGCCAATCCGTCACAAGGTTCAGTTTCGATCCACCATCAAGAGGAATCCATCCTTCAGGCATGGCTGATGCTGACAATCCTGTAGGAGCTGTTGCTCCCGAAGGCACGGGGAGATCCAATGATGCAGGAACCAAAGCAGCTCTGATAAAGTCATAGGTGCTTTCACCGTTTGCCATCCAATCAAAACTAAAGTCGTATGAATTGGAAGTTTCGAAATTCAGCAACAGGGAAGCATATACCGAAGAGGCCGAACCCGCATAGGTACTTGTAGCGCCCGAGTCTGGCGAGATATAGAGCGATCTGAGGGAATTTTCTCCATAGTGGACCGCCGTATCAATGATCCATTTGTTGGTATAGGTGTAATTTTCCAACACCCAGGAATCCAGCGAGGGGTCAAATTCCTCAAATCCGCAAGTCAAAGGAAGACTCATTGGGTTGGTAGTAGTAGTAACAGTCTTGGAAGCGTAGTCAGAAACATCCGACCCACACTGCTTGCGCAAGTAAAAAGTATAAGAAGTATTCTGTGTCAGTCCTGAAAGAGTCGCAATTGTGTCGACAGTAGTTTGCCAAGAAGCCGTGGTGGGATCAAACTCATCCTCGCCCGAAGCGGCATAGGCATACTGGTAGGATGAAGCGCCTCCATCCCATTTGAAACTCAAGGTACTGCTGGTTCTATCCACCAAACTCAAACCCGTGGGAGCGAAACAGAACGTGGGGGTGGAATTCATCACCAACTGGATGTTGGGGAGATAGCTGGTGCGCGTTCCCGTTGCACCACCCGAAGGATAGCTTGCCACACTATCGTAGGTGGCGTTGCTGCGATAAATAATGCTGTTCGGCGATGAAGAATAGACGAACTTCTGCATCGACGAGGTCAGCGCACTCGGCGACTTGTGTCCAAAGGCAATCACCAAATGGGTTGTGTCGCTCGGCGTGTAATAGAAGGGCACCTGCAAAGGAATCTGCATCCAACCTGTACCGGCCGAAGTAACATAATTGTCGTAATGAGCAACCATGGTCATTTGCTCGGCAGGAACCCAATCGGTTGTGGAGCCGAAAGTGGCGGTCGAACTTACGCCCATCCAAATGGTAAAGTCGCCCACTTCCAAAGCAGGAGTGGTGGTAGAGGCATAGCGATCGAAAGCTATGGCTCCAATGTAACCTGCCTCGGCACCCGCCTGCGAGATGTTCGTACCATTGTACTTCACCTCAACAAAAGCGTACTTCGTAGTGTAGAACGGCACATAATACCCCGAGGTATTCAACGTTCCCGTTCCCACCGTCACCGTCGACTGAGCATTCAGCAGTGTCGGCAGCAACATTGCCGCCAACAATAGCAACGAGTAGCAATACTTTTTCATGTTTTTTTTGTTTTGTTAATATTATATTGATTTACATTGTCATCTGCACAAATATGCAAAATCTTGTTTGCAAAGTTACATCTTTTTTTCAACATCAAAAAGTGAAAAAAACAAAAATGCGGCGGGCTGCGCCCGCCGCATTCAAAGCATTTAGATTGATTGTCCGACCTTATGTCCGTATGCCGAACCGGTCTTTTCCGACGCTAAAACGGCAATATTCCCAACCCAACGTTGAGTGTGAAAACGTTCTGCACCCAAAGTTTCTGGCCGAAAAAGAATCCGTCGGTCCAATGATTGTCGTGTTTCTTTTCGGAGAAATCCCTAAAATCGAAAGGCACGGATGCCACCAAACCCACATTCATTCCGATATTGAAGACCACACGGTCGAAGAGGATGTAGTTACGGCCAAACTCAAAATTAAACCCAAACTTGTTGAGGCGTTTGTCAGCAGCGCTCACACCGGGATTTGGATTGTCGTCGAAATTGATCTTTGTCGTGTGCCACTGCAGACTATAGCCATGATAGAGTCCAAGCGGTGCCATGTCTTTGTACTTGCGCAACCCTAACGAGAAGGAGTAGATGTCGTGATTCAACCTAATGTCTTTGACTTCGTCCCAATAATAATTCTCATAATTATCCTTCACTGTGGCAACTTCCATAAAAGTGGTCTTGCTCTGGGATGCAGAAGCGTGAATTGCGTAGTGGGCATTAATCATATATTCCAGATTAACACGCGGGCGGAACTGGAAAAGCGCCTTTCGACCCGCCTCTGAAGAGAATCCGAAAGCCTCGGTATTGCCCTTGCCTTGGTTGATGCCCAAAATCAGGTCAACGCCCAACATGAGATGACGGTTCTTGAACGTGGCGTCCTTCTTGCCCTCGGCGCGAAGCATGTTGTCGTAGATGGAGCCCTCGACGACAGCCTTGGAATCGGCAATGCCATATTTGTAGCGCGTGCCGCTGAGCAGTTCGCCCGTAGAAGCGTCAACATAGACAGATTGGAGGTAAGTGTTTTCGTATCCCGAAGCCAAACCAGCAAGAAACGCAGGCCACGTGATGGGAACAAACAGATATATCCCACGCGAAGCCTCCGGGAACAGACCTTCGAGGTTAGCGACCAAAGTAAGGTTGATACGGTCGGCATCGTAGCGCTGCACCAAATCGTTCATTTCGTGCTGCAAAGAGAGCTGTCGCGAAAAATCGCCTTTGGACTGCCAGAACTCATTGACCCACTCGTTCAACGATACGAAATCGTTATACTGCTGATCGGTGGAGAAACTGCGTAACGCTTGGTCGGAGAAATCAACCAAACCCTTATCGTTCTGCTTGGCCACATTTTCAAGATACTGCGTAAGTTTGCCTTCCATACGGTCGCTTTCCTGAAACTTAACATCTTCCTTGCTCAACACATAGTATTCCGAGGCATAGACAAACATATTTTTATGAGAGCTCTTTTCGGCGGACTTAGCGTTGGAGGCAGTGTCGGACGCATGGAGAAAACAGTTGTCCATAAAGGGTTTGAAAGCAGGATCTTGCTCCATGATGTCGGTGAAGAAATAGCGCTTCATGTCCACAACGGCCTGTTTCTGTTTTTTCTGCTTGATACGATCGTACTTGGAGCGAGAAGTAGTGGTGTCGGTCGGGGTGGAAACAGTGTCGAGCTTGTCGCTGAAGCTGCTACGTCCAAAAGAATTTTTGGTTACAAGTTCTTTGGTCGCATCTTCCGCCATACGATAAACCAACTGGTCGTTGGGGAAAATCTGGTGTGCCTGCCAAAGTTGACGAACTGCCAACATGTTGAGTTCCTCTTTCTTAACCTTACGGAAGAAATAGTAAGCCTGCTGGGCTTCGCCCTCCACATTCTTATAGTCACCTACCACCTCGTTGGAGCCTGTGTTGTTCTTGAACTTCGACAAACCATAATAGGCCTGCGCCTGCGCCTTGCGCAAATAGTTGTTGTCGGGCATGTAGCGCTGCATTACCATAATGTCGTACAAAGCACGCACATAGTCGGCGTAGATGATATTCTGGCGGATGCACTCCATACGCGCCAAATCGCGAAGTTGCTCAAACTCCTGACGAGTGGTTACCACAAAAGCGGCGCCTCCGTTCATATCGGAAAGCAATTCGGAGCAACGTTCACGACGTTTGAGCAAGTTGGGGTGGGTACTCTTGGAGTCGTCATAGTCGTCACGCGCCGTAATGGCGGCAACGGAATCCAAGAAAAGGTTGTTAGAGAAGTGATAGTACTTGGTATCGAAATAGTTGGTATCTATGGCAATTTCGTCGAAAGGCAGATATCCATATTGTAAAACATCAAAAAAGCCATCAGAAACACGCTTGTCGTAAGGACTGTTGCGATAGAACATCTCAATGCCGAGACTGTCGGCCTCGTTTTCCATCTCACGGCTGCGGTTGTGATACTTCACGAAATTCGCGAATTCCTGACGCGCCTTATCTTCCTGGTTGCCTGAACCTTTCTTGTATTGTGTGGAAAGATTCTCCCAATTGTGGCTCTTGTAAAAGTGGATGGTTTCGTGGCTAATCACGAAAGCCAACTGCGCCTCGTTTTCCACCTGGGCAATCATACCCGTAGTGACGAAAAGCATGCCTTGTCCTGTGATGAACGCGTTTACCTCGGGCGACTTGATGACATAGATATGGATGTTTTTACGCAACTCGGGATAGTCCTTCATCAAAGTGTCTGCTATACGATTGAGCATCTGCGAAATAGGATCTCCGTAAAGCACACGGCCGCTGGCAGTCAGTTTGTTGATATAATAGGACGACTCCAAAACCTTGTCGCGGTTCTTGAGTTTGCCATCGTTGTAATCGCGCGCACGTTGCTTGTCCTGGGAGAAAAGCTCATCGAGCGTAAGACGCAAATCTTGCGGGATAGGACCTTGTGACTTGATGCCGTCGAAATTGTTGAGGTCTATCTGAGCCATGGCGTTGCCGCCGAGGAGCGTCAATGCAAGCAAGAAAAAGATTTTCAAGTATTTCATTGATGTTTTGTGTTTAAGTTTTATGCAGATAGTTATTCACTATTCACAAGATACAGTAACTAATTTAGAATCTTTCTTGCCTGCCTGGAGCAAATAATAGTGGCCGTCAATCCAATTTGAAGTTGCGCCACACAGCGATGCTTTCTGCTTGGAAGCGACAATGGTCTTGCCAACCTTTCCGTTCTCGTCAACAGAATATACTGCAACGCTGGTGCTCTTGAGTACAGGATTGCAAGCCTTTTCTGGTTTCTGGATGTCATAGGAAGGAAGCGACTTGGCGCTTTCGGTATTCGAGAAGAACACCTTGTCGCCCTTGGCGAACATCAACGAACTGAAATATAAGCCGGTGCTTGCTTTTTCGAAATGGCGCACGGGAACGCTCCAAACAACCTCTCCGCTCTTGTTGACGGCAAAAGCCAACATACCAACACGGAAGTAAGTGGTAGAAGAACCACCGTTGGAGTTTGTAACCGTTATGCTGTAGCTGTCAGACAACAACATAGCTCCGCCAAAGTCGGTGGGAGTAGAAGCCACCTCGGTAATGGAACCTGGCAAATAGTCCTTTGAATTGGCGGTAATTTTCTTGTTCATCATCACAAGTTTTTCCTGGTCGGTGGCAGGATGATAGTCCTGACCTACAAGAGAGCCCGTGGCAATATTGAAACTCATTCCATAAAGGCCTTTGATGAACTCCTTGTTGCCCTTACGACCAGTATGCTCAACATATACTCCTCCGATAATGACGCATTCATCTATCACGTTGAGAATCTTAGCTGAATAGACAAACTCATTGGTTTTGGCTGCATAGTTGTATTCATCATCCTCGCTGTATTTGGCAAAACGGATCTGGTCTTCGGTAGAGCCGCCGAGCACCATATAGACATCGGCTTCGTCGCTCACCCAAAGACATCCATACAAAGCAATGGGAGATCTGCGTTTCCATACCTGCTGCATCTCATCGTCGAGCACCAGCAACTCGCAATCCATGTTTTCCTTGGTCTCCACGGCGACCTGCAAAGCGAAGAAATCGCCATTGGGGGACTTGGCTGCGCGAATATATGCGTCATCCTTGCGAGAGAACTCTTCCGAAAAGAGCGTTTCGGTACTTATTTTTTTCAAAGTCTGTTTGTTCAACACAACGCGCTGCACAATGCAGGATTTTCTCGACATGTCGCTGATCATCAACACAACATGATCTTCGGTAACAGAAGATGCAAGCAATTTGAAACCCTTGGTATCCTCAAGTTTGGTTTCGACAGCCACATTCAAATTCTTGTCCACCCAACGCACCATGATATCGGAAGCACCTGCGGCAAAAATACTGCTGTACGAATCCTTCAACGTAACAAGCAGGCGACCGTTTTCCTCGGCAATGACTTCGGTATGGTCACTATTGATAAAATTGAATGATTTGTTTGGTTGATCTGCAATCTTAAAGGAAGGGTTCTGCGCCCACATTGTCACGGAAAACAGCATCGCGACAAAAAAGAATAATGTTTTTTTCATAAATATACTTAGACTATTGGTAATAATTTGCAAAAATACGGAAAAATACGGATTTTTTGCTCTATTCGTAAAAATAACGTTAAATTAGCAATTTCAAAATTTCCAGAATTAACAATAAAAACAGGCCTATACGCAACAAACAAAACTGTTATTCAGGAATACTACTACTTAAAGAATACACCACTATATTCCTCCTTGCTGACAAAAGGAAGTTCGCATATAGCATTGGCAAGCAATACATCAAAATCTTGTAAAAGAACTATGTCCACTCCATACATGGAACATTACTCACGAACTTTCATATTGAGTACCTACGAGTATCGAAGCTATAGGTTGATTGGATATTTCTGCCAGGATGTTCTGACGTGAAGACCGTCCTGGCAGAATGACTTAAAAGAAAGAATGACAATTAATCTCAATCATTCTCGTCCTTAACCAAGCGAACGGATGTACGTATATAGAAGGTTTCTCCCCCAAGTCCTGTTTGGCAACTAGATATCGCAACAGCAAAGGCTGCAATCCCAATGTTTTCTTGGAGAGTAGATGTCCAGTATACGCCAGACTCATTAACCTGGGTCATAATCGTGTCTTGGTAGGTTCCCGGTTGAGCCAGGCCCGCAGCCGGCAGAAAGACAGCACCATCGGACTCCATTGACGCCCATGAGGTGGAATCATAGACATTGTACCATTTACAGTCATAGTAATTCGAATTGATCTCGGCACCTTCCCAATCGTCAGGCAGAAGTACCACACCATTAATTCCACACACCGTGGCTGTGCCTAATTTTTTGTTAGCGTTGGGGCGACGGAAAAGGAGATAATACCATTCGTCTTTAGTCAAGGTACGCCAACCACCTGCAATATGATCTCCCCATTCATCATAAGGGAGATAGTCCTGAGCATCCCGCGAGTTATTCGTGGGATTGTCACCTGTACCCCAACCAAAATAATCGCCAAAATCATACTGGTGAGGAGCAAAGCCAAAAGCACCATTCTCATAGACTAAATTGCCCTTGGAAAAACGAACCTTGCTATCCGCAGAAACAGAAAAGAGGTCTGTAGCGCCTTCTTCACTGGCATTAGAGCCATTCTTGTTTTCGTCTTTTTCACATGAAACCATCCCGAAAGCCAAAACAGCAGCCATTGCGATTAAATACATTAATTTCTTCATATCCTATTGTTTTTGTAAAGTGGGTAAAAAAAATGATTTTCTTGAATTTTGGAAGCAACAGAGAACCCACATAAACTGCTGTTGACCAATTTCAAATTGCAAAAATACAAAAAAACTATTACAAAAGAGCCTATTTCCGCTTAAAACAATTTCAATATGTTAGTAACGGAAAAATCAGAAAAACTTTCTCCGTAAAATACCATTTTGGAAAAAAGTTTATAAACAATTGTCTTCCAGCAATGTTTTTTTAAGAATATATTATTTTACGCGACACATCATGATACCGTCGCGAATGGGAAGCAAGATGTTTTCCACTCTATTGTCTTGCTGAATTGTGTCGTTGAGATTGGCGATAATCTGCGCCTCGCGGTCGGCGCGCAGCTGCGACTGTACAGGGTCAAGCACTTTGCCGTACCACAGCATATTATCGAAAAGCATCACCCCACCCTTCCGCATCTTGGGCAAAAGACGCTCATAATAATCGGGATAATGTTCCTTGTCGGCATCCACAAAAGCCAAATCGATATTGTCGGGCAAAGTGGGCAGCACGTCCAAAGCCTTACCCATACGAAGTTGCACTTTTTTCTCCACATCCGCCATACGCAAATGCTCCCGAATCAAGGTTTCACGTTCTTCGTCAGCCTCCACGGCATAAAGCACGCCATCGGAAGCAAGCCTTTGAGCCATGCAAGACGTACTAAAAGCGGCATATACACCCAATTCCACCACCACTTTGGGTTGCAGCATCGACACGATAAACTGCAAGAAACGGCCTTGATAGGAATCCGACGACTGGTGCGGATTGGCGGTATGGAGATAGATGGAGCGCTCGATGTCGTCAAGATCGGCATCGTTAGGGGTGGTATGAGCTTGGAGATAGTCGATGAGAGTCACGAAGAATTGAGAATTAATTTAGTTAAGAGTTAATAGCCAAGGACTTCTCCACTAATCACTAGTCACAAATCACTAGTTACTGATTAGAGTTCGCGGAGGCGTTCTTCCAGTTCGTTTTCGTCGTGGATGAGCACGTCACGGGGTTTGGATCCGTTGTAGGGTCCTACGATGCCGGCAGCCTCAAGCTGGTCGATGATGCGGCCCGCACGGTTGTAGCCGAGGGAGAGTTTGCGCTGGAGGAGCGAAGTGCTTCCGAACTGAGACGCAACCACCAGTCGGGCGGCATCGTTGAAGAATTCGTCTTTCTGCTTGGGGTCGAAATCCTTGTTGGGTTCTTCGTTCTCGTCGAGATATTCCGGCAGGAGGAAACCTTCGGGATAGCCACGCTGCTGACCGATGAAATCAGCGAGTTTGTCAATCTCTTCGGTCTCGATAAGGGCGCATTGCAGACGCACCATGTCGGAACCAGAGAGCGAGATAAGCATATCGCCACGACCGATAAGTCGCTGTGCGCCACCCGCATCGAGAATGGTACGGGAATCCACGCCCGAAGTGACCTTGAAAGCGATTCGTGCGGGGAAGTTAGCCTTGATGGTACCCGTAATGATGTTGGTAGTAGGACGCTGCGTAGCGATGATTAGGTGGATACCCACGGCACGCGCCAACTGGGCAAGACGACAGATGGGGCCTTCAACCTCCTTGCCAGCCGTCATGATAAGGTCGGCGAACTCATCAACAACCAACACAATATAAGGCAAATAGCGATGACCATTGTCGGGATTGAGGCGACGATGGATAAACTTGTCGTTGTATTCGGTAATCTTGCGCACTTGCGCCTGCTTGAGCAAGTCGTAGCGCTGGTCCATCTCAATACAAAGCGAGTTGAGCGTACGCACTACTTTCTTCACATCGGTAATGATAGCCTCCTCGCTGTCAGGCAGTTTAGCAAGATAATGACGTTCAATCTTGCTATAGAGTGAGAGCTCGACCTTCTTGGGGTCAACCATTACGAACTTGAGCTCGGACGGGTGCTTTTTGTACAGCAAGGAAGAAATTACGGCATTGAGACCCACCGATTTACCCGTACCCGTAGCGCCAGCCATCAAAAGGTGGGGCATCTTGGCAAGGTCGGTAACGAAAGGTTCGTTGCTGATGGTCTTGCCGATGGCGATAGGCAGCTCCATCTTGCCGCTGTTCTGGAAGGCGTCACTAGCAAGCATGGTCTTCATGGACACAATCTGTGGCTTGGCGTTGGGCACCTCGATACCCACCGTTCCCTTACCAGGAATGGGCGCAATGATACGGATTCCCAGAGCCGAAAGAGAAAGGGCGATATCGTCTTCAAGGCTCTTGATTTTGGCGATTCTCACACCAGGAGCTGGCTTGATTTCGTAAAGCGTAACCGTAGGACCCGGCGTGGCGGAGATTTCAACGATTTCGATGCCATAATCACGCAACGTACTAACAATACGGTCTTTGTTTGCCACAAGTTCATCACGGGTGACTTTGGCGTTTTTCACCTCCCAGTCCTGAAGCATGTCGGTGGAGGGCATCTGGAAATCACGCAAATCAAGGTGCGGGTCGTAGAGGTCGTTGATGCCAAAATGGCGACTGTAGTCCTGATCGTCAACCAATTGTTCCGCTTCTACTTGAGGCGGTTCTTCCTCACTCGAACTTCCGCCAATGTTGGCAGAATCCTCTTCGGGAGACAGATTGATCGTGAACGAAGGATCGGAAGTTTGGTTTGCCGAGTTGTTGATCTGCTGATCTGTCGAGTTGGTTTCGAGAGGCTGCAGATCTTCGGTGGCGCCTTGGTATTTTCGGGTAAGGCGTTCAAACTCATCATCAATATCGGCTTCCGATGTGGTATTGGATTGTTGAGTCGTTGCATCGAGATTTGGCTCAGGCTTGGAGAAAAGTCCTTTGCGTTTCTTCTCATTAGGTTCAAGAGCAACATCGTCGTTCACATCAAACTCGATAGTAGCAGGAAGTTCTTCTTTGTCGAGTTGCTGTGATGTCAAACTGTCAATTTGAGGATTTGCAGGCTGAACCTCGGAAGGTTTGCGCTTGAGGTCAAGATCGATTTTGGGAAGTTTGGGCATTTTCATTCTCACATGGTGGACAAATACCAAGAAGACTATCGCCACAAAAAGCAACATTACCAACGTCCACCAACGCATTGCGTCGATAAGCATAGCCGACAACATCAAGCCCATTCCAGCGTAAGCATCAAAAGAATCATCTTCTGGCTGGACCCATCTTGCGCCGACATAGCCCAGCAACAAAGAAATCCACAGCATCCAGAACATGGCGGCGCCGAAACTCCTCCACCACGGAAGCAGATTGACTTTCCACAATTTCAAACCGTAAAGGAAAAACAAAAAGGCAATGCCCAAAGATCCCACTCCAAAGAATTTTTCGGCAAAGAAAACCGACAGTCCCCTTCCGAAGTTTCCCATCCAGTTGGATTCTCGTCCGCAAAAATAGAGCGAAACCAACGAGATTGCGAGGAATATTGCAAAAAGGATGTAGCATGCACCCCGCAATTTGGCGAACTGGGCGCTACGCAGAAATTCCTTGAATCTTCCTGTGGGCTTTACTGTCTTTTTCTTTTTTTTCATAATTTGGAGAAAGGTGAGCAGTGATTTGGTATCGGCGCTTAGACAATAAAAACCTTATTTCCAACGCCTGTTAATAAACTTTCAAAACCGGAACAGTGAGACACCATTCCGGCTAAGATATTTTAATGCGGAGACTCAAAACCGACGCCTCCACAATGGACTTTGCGCCAATTATTATTCGCCTTGGAGCAGTTCCACCTCTTCCTGGATTTCCTCCATGAGGACTTTGAGGTCGTCTTCGGGGAGTTCTTCGAAGCCCATGGGCAGGAGGAAGTCGGCATCCTTAACCTTGCCGGAAACGACTTCAACGGCGGTGTAGGTGATGGCCTTGCCTTCGCCCAGCTCGACGGAGCACATCATGGGCATACCTTTGATGCCTTCAAAGAGGACATTGTATTCGGGTCCAATCTCATCGGTGTACCACATCACGACGGGGTGATCCTCGCCAGCCTCGTCGAAGTAGTGCTTGATGACTTTCTTGGCGGTACGGCCAGCGATGGTCTGGGTTTCGCCGTCAACATATTCATAATAGTAGTGACCTGCCTCGGTATCAACGATGGTGAGGCTGTCGAGGGAGGACTTTTCCTGGGAGCCCTTGACGAGGAGTTTGCCTTCGCCCTGGTAGGTGAACTCGCTGCCGTTGCTACGGAGGTAGCCGAGGAGCTGGCTGAAGTTCATGCACTGATAGATGGTGAGACCTTTGACGAGCACTTGCTCGGTGACCGGAGAGCTCATGAAAATGGCGCTGGTGGTGTAGAGCGACTCGCCCATCACTTTTACCTCAGCGTTGGCGACCTCGTCAGGAACCTGGAAAGGAACCGTTCCCGTCGATTCAACTTTGTATTTTACAATACCCTTAAAAGATTTCTGTGCAAACAGCACACTGGAAGAAAGCAGCACTGCTGCGACCAAAAGTATAACTTTTTTCATTGTAAAGATAATTTGTTTCTGTTCTTTTTATCTTATAACGAAAAAGCGCATAAAAAATTATTTGTACTTTTGCAAAAAAAATGAACCCATGGCAAAAAACACGCTCACATACTTCCTTTTGGCTCTCGCATCGGCAATCTGGGGCGTCAGTTTCATTCTCACCAAACAATTGTTTCTCACCGAATCAGCACTCACACCACTCATACTCATCTCCTTCCGTTTGTTACTTGCCACATGCGTTTTTTTGCCAACCCTTTTGCTCACAAAAAAGATGGAGCGGATGCAGAAAAAAGACATTAAATGGTTTCTGCTTATTGCATTCGCCGAGCCGTTCCTCTACAGTTTTTGCGAGACCAGCGGCGTGGAACTGGTAAGCGGAAGCCTCTCCGCCGTGGTCGTCGCCACCATTCCTTTGTTCGTGCCTTTCGGCATGGCGGCAGTCTATAAAGAAAAAATTCAGGCATCCACACTGATAGGTATCGTACTTTCCGTGGTAGGCATCGGACTTATGCTTGTCGGCGGTGAGTCCCTAAACGGCAACATCAAAGGCATGTTGTTCCTGATAGGCGCTGTAGTGGTAGCTGTATTCTACACACTTCTCTTGGTAAAAGTGGTGGATCACTACCGTCCCGCAACCATCACGGTCTATCAGAATCTTTTCGGGTTTCTTTACTACCTGCCGTTGATGTTGCTGTGCGACGGAAAAGCGTTGCCCCAACTCAGCTACTCGCCTTCCATGATTCTCATGATTCTGGTATTGGGAATTTTCTGCAGCACATTGGCTTACATATTCTACAACGTCGGCATCCGCAAACTTGGGGCATCATCAGCCTGCATTTTCACCAACGTCATTCCCGTATTCTCACTCATCGCCGCCCTCGTCATCGGACAAGAGCAATTTTTCTGGACCAAGATGTTGGGGGTCGCAATCGTAGTGACTGGCGTCATCATCGCACAACGATAAATTGTTGCTTCTCACGCAGAAGTCACTGAAGTTTTTTTTTGAAAAAAAGGGAAAGCCACAAACTCTTTTCGCTTAATTGATTGGAATATATAAAGGTCTTATACTGAGGCGAGAAAGAGCCGTTGCGAAGACACTAATTCTTTATTACCGCCAGTTTGGGGCAGAGGTCTTTTTCGGCACAATCGTGACAGGTTGCATAACCTTTGCCGAGTACACAAGGGCGGATTGCGCACATCTGCTCGCAATAGACGGTTTTCACCCCTTGGGTACGACAGCCTTCACAGTTTATCCATTCTGGTTTTATCTCAAAGCCGTTCAACCTGCTCCAATCCGCGGCCACTTTGGCACGGAGAGCGTCATTGTTTTCAAGGGTGGCTTTGCGTGCCTCACAAGTCCCACAATCCAAACCACAGCATCCCATCAATTGGTTCATAATAATCTGTTTGATGAATTTTGCAAAATCGCAAAAAGCAATTTTCAGATGTCACCCGATCAGTTCCCAAACTTGGGGAAGTCAAGCACTTCCAAGTCCTTGGGGGTGCCATCAATGGTGAATCGAACCAAGGTACCAACCTTATGGAAACCTTGACGGCCAGCTGCGCCCGGATTGATGTGCAGGAGGTTGAGTTGTTTGTCGTACATCACCTTGAGGATGTGGCTGTGACCGCAGACAAAGATATCGGGTTTCTCCTCTTGTAGGAGTTTCAAAATAGGTGCAGGATAGTGCTCTGGCCAGCCGCCAATATGAGTCATCATCACCTTCAAGCCTTCGCAGCGGAAAAGGTCGGTCTGCGGTAGCTCGTAATGCAGACTGAAGTTGTCCATGTTGCCATAGACCGCCCTTACGGGCTTGAAGGTACGCAAAGGTTCCAAAACATCGGGACCCAAGTCGCCAGCATGCCACAACTCGTCGCACTGGTCAAAGAACGAAAAGACCTGCTGCGGAAGCGTGCCGTGGGTGTCGGAAAGAACGCCGATGCGTTTCATTACGATTAGTCGTTCATTATTTCATGCAATTCCACCTCATAGATAACTGCAGTATAAGGAGGAATATCCTCGGAACCATTGGCGCCAAATGCCATCTGATTGGGGAAATAAAACCTGTACAACGCTCCAGTATTCATCAACTGCAAGCCTTCCAACAATCCTGGGAACATTGGATTGCCAACCACATGGATAATGGGTTCACCGCCACTGTAACCATTCGACTGGTCGAACTGTTCGCCCGTAAACATAAAATAGCCCTTATAGTCGAAAGAGATACGCTCGCCAAATTTTGCGTTCTTGCCCTTGCCAGCTCTCAGCACCTCATAATAAAAGCCCTTGTCGGATTTTTTTACATTCGGATTTTCAGCCACAAGTTTCTTGAAATAAGCCTCTTCCTTAGCAGCGATGTCACTGTTTTGCGATTGCTGACGCTGCTGTTGATTCATCATTGCTTGCATGGTGAGCTTTTTGTAGGCCGCCTCGCATACAGACTCGTCAAACGGCTGCTCCCAACCTTCAACAGTATGTCGGAAAGCCTCAATGACCAGATCTTTATCGACTTGCAGATTGTTCTGCATCATCGACATTGCGAAACTCTCGCCCAACGCCCAACTCAAGGTATCTTCAGAAGTTTCGAGTTTGGGAGCTTTCTTATTGTTACAAGCCGTCATTCCCACGATGGCCAAAGCGATAATAATGGTTGTAAAGATTTTATTCATCTTAGATAATTGATAATTAAAGAAATTTCGTTGTTTTATTTTCCTCTTCCCTGACAGATGATAATGACCGTGTAGAGCAGGATTTTAACATCCGTGGCGAGCGTCATATTGTCGAGATACAACAAATCGTATTTCAAGCGTTCCACCATCTCGTCCACATTGCTGGCATAGCCGTACTTCACTTGGCCCCACGAAGTAATGCCAGGTTTCACCCTATGAAGCAGCATATATTCGGGCGCACGGCGGACAATCTGGTCGATGAAATACTGTCGTTCGGGGCGAGGTCCCACCAACGACATTGTCCCCTTCAGCACATTATAGAACTGCGGAATCTCGTCGAGACGGACCTTGCGCATAAAGCGGCCAAATGGCGTAATACGAGGGTCGTTGTCCTGAGAAAGAGCCGGGCCCGAAGCCTCGGCATCGACATACATAGAACGGAACTTGTGCATCTTGAAAGGCACCCCAAGGTAGCCGATACGCTCTTGCGCATAAAACACAGGTCCGGGGGAAGTAACCTTGACAATGATGGCCGTTATGAGATAGACAGGAGAAAGCAGAATCATCACCAAAATAGAAATGATGATGTCGAACATACGCTTCACACCATACTGCCACTCGTCCATCAAACGGTTATTGATGGAAATCAGCGGAGAATGGAAGATATTGTCCACCTTAACCGAGCCCAACAAGATGTCGCGCGCCTCGGGAGTGACTTTGATAATAATCTCGCCACAGGTGCTCAACACCCTGAGAAGTTCTTTTATCTTGTCCTGTTCCGAATCTTCTACGGCGATAATAGCCTCTTTTACCTCGTAACGTTCCACAATGGCGGGAATATCGTCGCAACCGCCTAGGCAAGGCATAACCCGCGTCAATCGGTCATCCTCGGTGCCATCGGTCGAGACAAATCCCACAAACAGATTTCCCGAATAAATCTCCTGGTTTTCCAAGTCCAGATAGGTTTGATAAGCGCGGTTGTTGCTGCCAATCATCAAAGTGGAGAAACCAAGTCGGCGCGAATGCACCATCTTGACCATGTGCGAAGTGATGATAAGTCGGCACGAATAGGTAAGCACAAAATGAATTGCGAAGAGCGTCAAGATGGAGACATAATAATATTTGTAAGAGGCCACCTGGTCGTCAAGCATCACCACAAAGAAAATCACCACCACGCCCAGCAACGTGGAATAGAACGTCTGACGCAGTTCTTTCAATCGCGCCTTACGCAGCACATTGCGATAGACACCCTGTATAGTGTAGAGCAACAACCATCCACATGGCACAAAGACAACGCCCCACCACAGGTTGGGATCGTGGAAAACAGACTGCATCGACGTTGCCGTTTCGGTGTCCAGAAGCACCTTTCTGATAGCGAAGAATGCTATCCAAGCAACGATAGCCGAAATTGTATCACATACAATATATTTTATTTTTTGGCGGCTTTCCTTCATATCGCAATAACTTTTAGATTGTCGACATAGGTATCACCTTCAATCCCGTCGGAATTCACAGTATAGAATACCACATGAAAATTCTTATAATGGTTGACTATCGACCAAGTCTTTCCCAAATTGATGTAGATCTTTTTCCACTCATTGGTAGGATAAAGGCTCATCACATCGTATTCGGACTCTGCCTCGGAATAGCCGGTTCGGCAACGCAACGCAACGCGCAGTTCCACATCCGTACGATAATCCATCTCCAAATACAAGATTGTGGTAGCATCGTCTTCCGAAATCGTATCGAGTATCTCAAATTTCATTTTCGCGTCCGAAGCGCTGCTATGAATACGAGCGCAACCTCTTCCTGTACAAGCCAGGGAAGCGTCATCGGATGACCATTGCACCACTGACGGCGTGGGCCCCAAACGGATGGATGTCTTCGGCAGCTCAAAATCGTCATAGAATTTGCAATCGATTCTCTCCGTGCTGTAATAGTTTACTTTCACCACATATTTGTTGGTCAACGGATCAAGTTCACCCACACAGGTAGTGTCATTTTCACGAAGGACAATATCCGTAAACGTAGTGTCGCGATAATATGGATATGCTATTCGCGTTGCGGCGATGCCATTCTGCTTCACAACTGGGACAACACGCAAATATTTCATCGTTCCAACTCGCAGCACAGGAACAGTACAAGGAAGCTGGAATGCGCCAAGATTTGTCTCGGCTTCATCACCATCAAAATAGGCGATCAACTGAACCGCATCAATGTCGGCAGTGTACCAGCCATCGCTTCTGCCGACCTCACCGACAGCGGCTTTTTCCACTTCCAGCGCATCAATACGCACAAAGGAAGGAACCGTAACATCTCCTTCAAACTTATTACATCCCATCGCCAAGAGCGCAAAGCAGGCGATGAGCGTCAATTTTACCTTATTCATATACATTCAAAAACGGCGCAACGTTTTTTTTATTGTAACGTTGCGCCGTTTTTTTCTTCATAGAGGAAACTCTGACGCATTTTCGCCAAAGGAAAAGCAATCTATTGCAGCCTATCAATATCCCAAAATCTTCAGCATTGATTTGTGGCTCTGCTCTTTGGCGAAAAGTTTGGTGGTGTATTCTCCGTTTTCGTCCTTGTCGATGATGATGTGCTTGGGCGCAGGGATGAGACAGTGCTGGATGCCGCCATACCCACCCAACGACTCCTGGTAGGCGCCCGTATGGAAGAATCCGATGTAGAGAGGCTCGTCTTTCTGCAATTTGGGCAAGAAGATGGCGTTGGCGTGGGAATCGGCATTGTAATAATCCTCACTGTCGCAAGTCAAGCCACCAAGAAACACCCGCTGGTATTCGCAATCCCAATGGTTGACGGGCAGCATGATAAAACGCTGGTTGATACCCCAAGTGTCGGGCAAAGTGGTAATGAAAGAACTGTCGATCATATACCACAACTCACGGTCGTTCTGTTGTTTTTGATCAAGGATGCTGTACAGCGTCGCGCCGCTCTCGCCCACCGTAAAGGAACCAAATTCGGTGAAGATGTTGGGTTCCTCCACGCCACGATTGGCGCAGATATTCTTGATTTGGGCAAGAATTTCTTCCGACATGTATTCATAGTCGTAGTTTGCCGCCAAGGAAGCCTTAATGGGGAAACCGCCGCCGATATTGAGAGAATCCAGGCTCGGACACACGCGCTTGAGGTCGCAATAGACGTTCACGCACTTCGACAACTCATTCCAATAATAGGCGGTATCACGAATACCCGTATTGATGAAGAAATGAAGCATCTTGAAGGAGAACTTGGGATTCTGTTTGATGTGTTCTTCATAAAAACTCACGATGTCGTTGTAGCGGATGCCCAAACGAGAGGTGTAGAAATCAAACTTGGGTTCCTCTTCAGCCGCAATGCGGATACCTAATTTCATGGGAACCGACGGGTTTTGCAACAGTTCGTCGAGGGCATAGAACTCGTTTTTGTTGTCGATGATGGGCACAACGTTATGGAAACCGTCATTGTAAAGCTCTACAATATTTTCTATATATTGCTGTTTTTTGTAGCCGTTGCAGACTATAAACTTATCTTTGTCGATAAGCCGACGCTCGTAAAGTTCCTGAATCAACGGGATGTCGAAAGCCGAAGAAGTCTCCAGATTGATGTCGTTCTTCAACGCCTCTTCGAGCACAAACGAGAAATGACTCGACTTGGTGCAGTAGCAATAGTTGTAAGTACCACGATAGTCGGTCTTTGCAATAGCGACATTGAACATACGCTTTGCTCGCTGGATCTGACTGCTGATTTTAGGCAGATAGGTGATCTTCAACGGCGTGCCGTACTGCTTGATGATTTCCATCAAAGGAATGTCGTGGAAAAAGAGTTCTCCATCTTCGGTACGAAATTCATCTTGCGGAAAATCGAAAGTTTGATCAATCAGATCGTAGTACTTGTTTCTCATTTTTGCAATGTAACTTAATTAGTTTATATAAAAACTATCAATCCAAGTCGATTGAATTCGAATGCAAAGATACATCTTTATTTCCTAATTCGTACAATTACGCTCATTTTTATTGCAATATTTTCTTTTAAGGACATATAAAAAGTAGGGCGCCCCTGCGGGG
>JAGHVO010000076.1 GCA_018064245.1 Candidatus Colimorpha pelethequi | reverse complement strand
GTGGTGTCAACCACAAAGGCACTCGGCGTAAAGGTATATTCGATAAAGGCTTCGCTCCAGACCGCATTGTCGGTCGGGAAAGGAATGGGCTGGTATTCTTGTGCATTGACAAGGCCCATGATTGCGACAAACGCAAGAAAAAGTGTTTTTTTCATAGAAAATTATTTTTTATTTGACTAATAATGCACCTGTAAGTTGAACAGAGAAACCTTTTTCCAAGACTACATCATTGACTGCATCTAATGTGAGTGTGCCCATTAGTCTGACTGTCACTGGACCTTGCTGCACATCGTCTGCAACATGTTCCCCTGCATATATGTTATTTCCGTAATATGTTTTATTTCGAACTATAGTACTATTTTGAATGTAAACATCATCCAAATTGGTCATCCATGGAATGTAGTTGTGTTTCGTTATGGTTATTACATAAGGCATTGTAACATCTGTAAATACTACGTCTGAAACATTTTTCCTTACGCAATAATAGGACTCGCCATTGTCCAAAGCGCTCATAAGACATATTGTCGCATCCGTCGTTCCTGCTGAAACCGTAACAGTTCCATCGCTTTCAGACACCACAACATCGGTAAATTGAGAGGGCATTGTCGTCCACATCTCCGTTTCGGGGCACCCCATTAAGTTATGAGTAAACATTGTGTATCGTTCGTTTGACGGTAACAATCCTTGGGCGGCGTTTTCTATAAGACCAATGTTGTGTAGTTGAGGTGCGTAATAAGCAAAACCTTGGGCAGTGGTGAGTGTGAATCCAAATAAACCATTACGAGTATTACCCAAATAAGCAACACCTCCTCCAGAACTAATTCCCGTAAATACCTCACCCATATTTCTTTCTCCAATATGATTCAAGATATCATAATTGTCAAAAGGCATTGTATGACACGAAATAGAGTACAATACTGTTGGATAATCACTATTGTTCATATTTTCAAACGAATTTCCAGTCTCTTGTATGGCGCAACAACCATCGTATCCATAATCAAAGGACGACACCTTGTATTTGGAAAAATCTTCATCGGCATTATAATTTTTTGTCGCCACCGCAAAATTGGTTGTGCCGCCATGCGCAAAAACAGCACAAAAACCATAATGATTGTTAAACTCATCAATAACATCGCTTCCTTTGGGATATTGTGGTGTACTCGAAGTATTACCGCCACCTTCTTCTTCAAAAAGGGTAGAAACCGGACACCATGAAGCGGAGGAAATGACTTGTTGTGCATAACTAAGATTTTGTAATTCGTCAGATTGTACGAATAGTCCTTTTCTTAGATATGAAGGATTACCCATTCCTGGATTTGTCTCATAGACAAGAATCTTTCGAGTCCAGTTGATAACTTCGGTTGCAGACTGAAAGGTCAGTCTTCCTACAGATATTTCAGGGCAATTATCAATAGTAATTTCAAAACCTATACTGTCTCGGTACCAATCACCATTAAAATCGGAAAAATACAAATCAGAGGGTATAATTCTTTCAATGTCATTGTTTTGAGTTCTTGATGGATGACCATATCTAATGGGTATTTTATCAACACTTCCCGCAAGAAGAGCATATTGAATGCCCTCCCCGTCATTATAAGCATCGGACAGGAATTGACGCAACTTCCCTGCATCGTCAAAAAGACCATGGTCTATTCCATTCAAGATATCTCCTGAATATGCAGATAAAATGTCATCGATTTTAACCAATTCAATTTTTACACCTTTACGTTTTTTCCAGCGGATGAAATCGGAGAAACTTGGTGCCAATTGTTCCGTTGTAACAATTACGTAATCACAATCATGCGAAACCAACGATGTCCTTCCAATTCTGGGATGGTCTTGTAGTGTATTATTTCCCCAAGAAGAAAAATTAGGAATATCTTCGGGGTTGTTTATTATTGTTGACAAGTATCTGAAGTCCGACATCGAATCCTTCATTATAAAACTATTTCTTTGAATGGTTTCATCAAGATCATAATTAACGGTAAATGACAAAGAATTCTTATAATAAAGTGTGTGAGTGGAAATTTTATAGCGACATGGATAAACGACCAAAGTGATTATTTTGTTTCCCCGATAGATATTTTGATCAACAACCTCAACACTGGACGATGGAAATGTTCCTTGATAGACATTATAATCAATTCCCGTAAAAGAATCATTGTCTTCCGAAGAAATAGCCATTGGTTCTTGTGTAGGAGTGACATGATGCGATAAGTGCAAAGGGCGCTCTGTAGAGTCGTTGATGCTTACGGAGAAATTGGTTGCATTGCAAGGAACAAGTATTCGCAATATCTTTACAGGAAGTGACGGCATTCCTGGTGCCGAGGACCTGTAACAAAAATCTTGCATAGAAACACTTGTGTATGTAATCCCATCATAAGTAATGTTTTGGGTTTGGGGATTACCGAACACAAAATTTTGGGTCACCTGTCCCCATGACACATCTAAGAATAGTACCATGAGTAGTACAATATATATTTTTTTCATATTGTCCTCCTTAATTAGTCAAAATCATTCGCTTGCTATCTGAAACCACGCCATCTACCACCAATGAGTAAACATACATTCCTGCCGCCAAAGATGAACCGTCAATGGTAATGCTTCCGTCGCCAAAAGTATCAATGGGAATAGACCTAACAAGCAATCCATTAAGATTGAAGATATAGATCATTGCGTTGGAAACACTTGCCGGGACATGGTATTGTATAGTAGTAGCCATAGAAAATGGGTTGGGCGTGTTCTGGAAAAGTTTTGCCATATCATCGTCCGCATTGGTTTGGTTGCCGTTGGGCTTACAGGATTTGGTGTCTGACGATGCGGATTCGTCTGCGTTTCCGCCTTTGCAGCAGTCAGCCAATTGAGCGTTTAGCATGTCTATTGTTTGCTGCTGTTCATTGATGGCGGCAATAATCACTGGAATGAGGCCAATGTAATCAACATATTTCTCACCCCTTGCATCGGTTTCAACAAGATTCGGAAACAGCCTTTCAAGGTCTTCGGTCACAAATCCATAGTTGACGCTTCCTGCCGAACGTACAGAATCGAGTCTCGCCATTCGGAGGTAATCTTCTCTTTCCTTGCCAGTGGCGTTTTGCGCCGTATTGGAATTGTTTCGGCTTTCGGATTCTAGTGTTGAGATGCCTTCTGCTGTCATCGCATATTCCCTTGGCAAGGTATATCGATAGGACACGCTATTGAGTTGCAGCAATTTGGGCAGTGCACCATGGATCGGGGTGTAATTGGATTTGTAACTGTCATTCGAACTGACAGAAAGCCTATCGGCTCTAATTCCTTGACGAAACACGCTTCGCGTAGTTCCATCACAACCAAATTCCGCCAAAACGTATGAACCGTTATAGCTAGTTAGGCGGATTCCATTCTTACCGTGAATCCACATGATGTCGGAGTCGGTTGAACCATATTCGCCGATGAAGACATTCCAACCAACATTCTCATATTGTCCGAAATCTCCAAAAGCCAGCTTCGATCCAGCATGGGCATCTCCTATCTTGCCTTGTATTGCCATGGATACGACATTGCCCAAGTCAAAGGAACCCATGTTACTGTTGGGGCCAACGATTGACCTTCCCGAAGCATCAATCTTTAATTGTCCATAAGATACGGAAGTAAGTACCAAGGCAATAAGTACCAATAATGTTTTCTTGTTTTTCATAATTTTATTTTTCAAAATATTGATTCACCGAATAATGAATTGATTGCAAACCGTTGTGCTTTATCAGATTTGCGCAATCATCAACTAATACAATAGAATCCGTACCTTTGCGTTATTAAATGTAAGGTATGTTTCTATGCCTTGGGTGCGGGATGGCAGGGAAGGGTGAAAAGGAGTTTGCTATTCGATTCCACTCTCCCTGCAATGGCACCCTCTTTTTTTCATGCCCCTGCACGACGGCGCACAAACTCGTGCGGGGCTTCGTCAGATGAAATACATACGTCGAAGGATTGGAAACGAAATTATTTGATGGCAGTGCAGTTGTAGGTTTTTGTTTTTTCGTCGAACTCGATGCTAACGTCATATCCATCAAGATTCATTTTACTCGCCCATTTGTAAGCTTCATCTTTGGTTTTAGCCGAGAAATGGATGACCTCTTTAGCTGCGACATTTTGTTGCGATTCGTTGCCAAAGCTCACTTTGTGCCCATTTTCTGCAAGGCTTATCATTTTATTGATAAACAAAGTTCGTTCAACCTCGCTTTTGACAGTTATGCGATAAGGCACACCGTCAATTGTGTATTGAATCACATACGATGAGATGGATTCAGACATAGAATTGCTTTGAAGATTAGCAGAGAGATCTTCTTTCTGGCAACCGACGGTCATGATGCTCAGCACTGCAAAGAGTGCTACTGTTTTAGTTGACTTTTTCATTTTTGTTTTTTTATTAAATATTTGTCGTATTGATGGTATAGGATAATATCATATTGGTTTTCTTGTTTAGGATGGAAAATAGCTATCTTTCTTGCTTGCAAGTCCGCGACAACTATGTCGTTATTTAACAATACCGATTCTGGTTGTAAAGAACAGCCATATTGGGGAGCTATTCTTGTAATCCATTTCAAATTTGCCAATTCTTCAAGTCCCTCATTCGATAGTTTTGGACTTAGAAGATTACTAAAGAGTGTATCCCATCCGCTATCTGTGACAGCCTCCAACATCGTAACATCAACAAAAACGGTATCATTGATACGGAAATCCTTGACGAAAGAGGCCTCCACACCTTCGGTGTTGGCATACTTCGTGTATAGCTCGCTGACTTCGGAAGAGGGAAAGAGGTATTTCCACTGGAGAACGAGGTAAAAAGCCAAGACTTCAAGGACTGCCACAATACCTACAACCAGCCAAAAACGTTTTTTATTGAACGGATGTTTCATTGTTGTTCCAATATATGATAGAGGGTATCACAAATAGCCGTATCGCTTACCCCCGAGGTTGTGGTTACTTTGACATAGGTGCGCGTAGTAGCAAAGGCTTCGCCGGCGTTGAAGGTTACGAGCAGCAGCAGTAGTGTGGCGATGGCGTAGGAGGGGACACGCTGTGTAGCGAATACAAATCGGCGAGTATTTTCGACCGAAGCGGGTGCTTTGCTGCCACACAGGACGAGGTTCAGCCACCAACGACGGCAGCGGGTGAGGCGATTCAGGCGGTCGGCATAACGGGACATGCGGTAAGGACAGTGGCGAAGGCGGAGCGTCTGCCGCATAAGCCAAAGGCTACGAGCGGCGCGCAAGACCACCCAAGCATCCATTCCACCCAAGACAAGTAGGACGACATTGAGCGGAGTGATACCTGCGGGTGCGGTGCGCAACAAAACGCTTGCCACCAGTGCAAGAAAGAGCAGACAGAAGATGAGCAGGTAGCGGTCGGCCTGACGGCGAAACTGAAACTGCGGAAGACGGTCGCTTTCAACCACCGAATGGATTTGCTCCGGGGATAACGGTGGTATTTGCGAAGCGACTTCATCCATCAGTCTTTGCGCAGAACGCAGCCGATGGATGTCGCCTTCCGTGACGGGACGGTCGTGTCCACATTCCTCTTGCTGGACAAAATTCAGCGATTTTTTTTCTTTTTTCATTGATAATCAGTATTTTACCCCCCCCCATACAAATAATTATGATAAAGGAAGGAAGAAAGAGGTTGGTTAATAATTATTTGTGGATTAACATTTTCAATTTGTTTAGTAGTCGTGACATGCGTTTGCGGGCGTTGTCTTCGGTGATGCCCTCGATGTGGGCGATGGTAGCGTAGGAATCTTCGTTGAGGAAGTGGTCGAACATAACGCGTTCACGGTTGTTCAGTTGTTCAAAGAGGTCGTCGAGCAGTTTCCAGTCGTCCCTGTTTTCGCTGTCGGTTAGATAGTCTGGGGCAAATTGTCCGCAGATGGATTGATACTCTTGAGGTTTATGATTGCGGTAATAGACGGCAATGGCATTGAAAGAGATTTGGTTAATCCAAGTTGATTCGGCGCTGTCGCCACGGAAGCGATTCAAGCCATAGCGTTTGAACTCCGCCCATATCGCAAGTGTGCATTCCTGCCGTAACTCATCGAAATAGAAAGCATTGCCACCACAATATTTCATGCAGAGGCGGACAATGGTAGCATTGTTGCGCACCATCAGGTTGTTGAACGCTATTTCTTGCTGCGAATACGACATCTATTTTTTATCCAATCCTTTACATAATAAAAACGTTGTTAGGTTCATTATATTTTATTTCGCATAGTTCGGCTTATTTGATTTTACTACTTATTTAGATGCAAAATTTTTGGATTGTGTGACAAGGAAGAGAAATTTAACATTATTTATGATTGAATGACTTTTTTGCCATCATCGCCACATTGCTGAAGACGTATGCCACTTGCAGCAGTCGCATAGGGATAAAAAAAAGAGAGAAAGTAAATTACCCTCTCTCCATTTGAATTTTTAGTCTGATATGAGCCTAAAACCTCAAGCCGTAGGTAAGTGATAGGCGGTAGCCTCCGAAATTGGACTTTGGGTTGTCGTTCCATCCAGCGGGAATACTGATATTGGCATGGTTCAGACTGCCTCCCAAGTCGAATCCTGCCGACAAACCAAAGAAAGCACCATTGCCAAAACGGTAGTTGAGGCCTATCTCGGTTTGGCAGTTCAGTCCATTTCTCCATTCGCTGCTGGAATAGGCGTCGTCGCTACGGAATGTGTTCTGCACCAAGTTCAGCCCCAAGTTCAGTCCCAACGACAGTTCTATCTTGGATGATAAAGGATCGTAACGGCGGACATATAGACCTGTGGAAAAGCATCGTACGCTTTCGTCAAGAGCAGTGGCGAATGTGTTGAATACAATGCTCTGCAACTGCACGCCAACCACATTCTTTCCCAACACATATCCCAGATTAACACCTTGGGAGTAGTTGGAATATGATGGGGTGTTATCTTCAAACAACGAGAGGGCAGGGTAATTGGTAAGGGTTAAAATGCTTGAGTTGGCGCTTAACTCGAAATGTCTTGTTTTCTCTTGTGCAAAACCAGATAGCGCCACGAAGAACAGCAACATCAAAGTGATTGACTTTTTCATGTTTTTTTTGGATTTTGAAGGTTAGTAATTAATGAAGAGTTGTACAATATGAGCAATACTTATTATTGTTGGCATCTCCAACATACGGCCAAGCAAGTTGACCAATGTATGATGTTATTTACATTAAGGCAACATAAAGGAGACCACTTGAACTCTTCTATGCTCCGACCTCCATATTGAAAGTCCATAGTTCTTTCGAATATATACTTGAAAGTCAGAAAAATCAAGAGAGTCCATCACCTTGAAAAGTGGTTTATCTTGACAGATTGGAAATTCCGGATTCATAGCTCCATCAGACTGTAATGGAATATCGTATTGAATCCATACATCATAAAACAGTTCGGAGATTGGTGACGTTCCTTGACGAGACAACAAAAGCGAATCATCCTCAACACTTAAAAAGTACAAGGGTTCGTAAGTGGTATCGATACGCAAAAACCCCTGTTTTTCAAGTTCCCTCACAATATCATCGTACAAGATTTTTTCTTTTGCCTCGGCGCCACAAGTCGGACTTGCGGAGCGTTGAGTCCTTTTAGGCACAATTCTCAATTCATACGGCGCAGACAACACGCTGTCTGTCCGATAAAAGATGTTTGCATTCCATGAATCAATCGAATCAGAATGCTTTTTGTCAATCATCAAGAAATTGGCAATTACTGGAAGAGAACTACGATAAACCAACGTGTCACCCTGCTGTTCTTCACATGCATATCCGTTTCCCAAAAACTCTTTCAGCGAAAATTCATAGTTGTCGCTTTGGAACGTCAGAGGAACAAACGAAAGCAATAGTGCCATGACGTTGTTTGCAGAATGAACCACCATCGCCCAACGCAAGCCCCAAAGGAGCGCTATAGAACAAAGAATCAGCGCCAATCCCATCAACTGGAAACTCGACAGCAACATTCCAATGGAGAAATAGCCAAATCCATCGAGGTGCATAGCGGCAAACACCACGGACGAGAATACCGCCATCAACAGTATGCGACAGTTTCTCTCTTTAACACAGCAGATTGCCCAGAACAGCGCAACGACGACCAAGGCTAACCACCACGAGAAGAAAAGCCATGCATAACCAGCCATCAATATCGAGGAGATGACGTATGCACTTTTTTTCCCTATGGTCCAGAAACGAAAAGCGATTTCTTCAAAACAAGGAAGCAAGACTCCAATAAGAAGAACCAGCGAGATTCGTCCAAACAAAGAAGCGAACCGATTCATTAGCAAACCCAGCATATACTGATGCCCGGAATCAGTGTCAAGCACCAACAACAATACGAAGCTTATCACAAAAAGCGATACACCAACCCAAAGCAATCGATAAATATTTTTTTTCAGAGTCATAGATTGTTCTTTCATAGTGCTCTTTATTTAGTAACAAAGTAACTTCGTTTGCATCACTTTTATTATCCCTCATCCAAAATAGTGGAATTGGGCACAATCAACATCTGATGGGGTCTCTGGCTTTCGCATACACTCTACAGAGCAGGTCCCCTTTCTAGGCAAACAATCATTTTTTTTGCATTTTTCCGCCCAAGATTCCATTTCTCGTTCACATTTGACATCTTGATGACCCTCGAACACACTAACACCTGTCGTAACTAATTCATAAAGGAACCTAAGTATTGGCCCTATTGGAAGTTTTGCACTATCAATAGTAGCAATACTTTTGCCATCAAGTTCTTTGATAACCTCCATGAAATTGAACTCTTTCATGAATGTAATTTTACATTTTAGAATAGAATCGTTATCAGCAATCGATGAAAATTCGACCTTGTTTCCATTGTCCCTAACATTTCCAATCAATATTTCGCTTCCATCCTCGAATAAAACCGAAAATGTTTTTTCATCGATATACTTGAACATTTCAACACTTTTTAATTCCAGTAAGACATCAATATCCATCACAAAATCGTTATTTTCAAACCTAACCCATCGCCATAAGTTTTCCTCCATATCCAAAAGAGTATACTGGTTTACAATGCCTGTACACTCCGTTTCAATCATCAGTTCAGAATTTCCCTCCTTTTCGTTGACAGGAGTACCACCTTCAATTTCTTGATTTTCTTTCTTGCAAGCCACGAAAAGTATTGCACCAACTGCGAACATAGCCACTACGAGGGCCATGATATATCTTGATTTTTTCATAATGTTTAAGTTTTGGATTTGAGCTTTGGCAGCACTTGTCTGCCGAGAATTGTTTTGAGGGTGTGCTTTGCGGTTATGTTTCTCGTCCGCAAAATAAAGTCAGCTCGCCTTATACCTTTCTGTCAGTGGGCGGCGATTTCTTCTCATTGGTGTCTCCCGCTTCCGTAGATTCGTCTGCTGGCGGCGGTGCACTCACGCCAGCAGACTTTGCTTGTCCAAGTAGCGGGGCTTGCCTCGGCAGCAAGATTCTAATTTAGCTCTCTCAAAAGCAAACTTTCTTCTTGCCGGTTGATGTAGTTCTTGTATTAAAAACGTTAACATTGTATTTTTATTTTTTATACTGATACATTTGTCGCAAAAGGAATCATGTTCATTCATTTCTTTTTTACTACTTATTTAGATACAAAATTTTTGGATTGTGTGACAAGGGACGAAAATTTAACATTAATTTAACATTTTTTTTTGCAGAGATATATTTAACGGAATATGGTGATGTAGTTTGCTTTTCAAGTTTCGCGTGGTTGTTTTTAGTGAATTCTCTTATTGTTCTCCGCTTTACTTCGCTCCGCTCGTAATGCCCAAGGGCACCGCTATCGAAAGCCACAGGCTTTCTTCATAATAGAGAAACGAAGCAAATATGAAGAAAATGCCAGTGGCATTTTCGACAGCAAAGCCCAGC
>JAGHVO010000037.1 GCA_018064245.1 Candidatus Colimorpha pelethequi | reverse complement strand
TATTATTATACGTTAGCTTTTATCCAACGGTTGAAGAAAGGGTCTTCAACGGAGTATGCGTCAGTTTTGATGATGTAGCCGTTTTGTAGCAGTCGCTTGAGGGAACTTTGGATGGTACTGGGTGGCTGTTGGATGTGGTTGGCGGGAGTGTTGGTGGCTAAGCGTTTGAGGGTGGCTCGGTCGGTGCGATTTTGGTTGAGCCATATTCGTTCAAAGTCGAGGTCGTGAAGCCGTATCAGGTTTTCGACGGCTTGACTTACGACATTGTCGGTGATATGGTTGTATTCCATCATCTCCCACACTTGCGAAGCCAGCTGCTGGGTGTAGTAGGGGTGGCATTGGGTGAAAGAGAGGATTTCTTCAGCAATGTGGATGGAGGTGTCGCTATTGTTGTTAGGGAGTCGGGACTGGATATAGGTTAGAAAATCGTCATAAGGTATTTTCCCGAGGTGCATTATTTGTCCAAAATGATAGAAAGGAGATTTCTTTTTTTCAAAAATCTCTTCCATCATGGATTCCTGGCTGCCGAGGAAGATGTAGTTGAGCCCTTTTTGTACTTGCATGAGGGAGCGTAGCTGTTTGTCGAAGCCTCTTTGTATTTTGGTGACTTCTTGAAATTCGTCGATGACGACGATGGGTCTTTTGTCGGATTGTTGGCAGATTTTCTGTAGGAGAGACATGGAGTCTTCTAGCATAATGTCTGTATCGGAAGAGGGGTGGAAAGATACTTCCATAGCACCCGAAACTGCATTGGTGGACAAGGTGGGGATGATGCGAAAATGGGAGAAGAGATGTTTGATCTTTTCGTAGGGGTAGAGTTTGAAGATTCCGCGCATCAGCTGGGTGGAGAAGTCATTAACAGAGAGAATATATTGGAGGTCAAGAAATATCTGTGGACGGTCAATTTGGGAGAGGGTTTTAAATACGAGGCTGCTTTTGCCGAATCGGCGGGGACTAATGAGTACAATATGGTTTTCGCTGTCCAACTTGTGTTTTAGTTGGTCGAGTTCGGTGTTTCGGTCAGTAAAGAAATCCCCCTCTACGATAGTGCCAAATTTGAACGGATTCATGGTTCGGGATTTAAGTAATGTTTAAAATATTAGTTGGGACAATAACCTTGACCTTGACCTTGACCTTGACCTTGACCTTGACCTTAACCTTGACTATGACTGCTGACTATGACTATAACGTTTTCGTTTTTTGTCCCATGTTATTTTTTTAATGTCACTAAGTATTTTTGGCAAAGATACAAATAAAAATTGGAATTAGTGTAACCGCCTGACAAAGTAATTATTAAATTTATGTTAATCAAACCATAAACTACTGTATAATAACTATGTACAAATGCGAAATTTTTCGTTGCGAAAATTTTCGCATTTTATATTTGGTTACTTATTTGCGTTCACCTTCAATACACATCACGAAGGACTCGGGAAGGATGATGTTTTCATCGTCCAAGGCAGAGCGAAACAGCGGAGCGATTTCCTCGTCGCGGAAGCCGGCGATGCCACAGCCGATACGAGTCACGAGGAACGTAAACTGACGATTGGCGCGCGCAAAAGCGATAAACTCATCGACGTAGGGTGCGATAGTCTCCACCCCACCCTGCATGGTAGGAATAGCGTAAGAGCGACCCTGCAGTCCTACACCTTGTCCCCATACGGCACCAAATATATTCATAGCCACTCTTGCAGCACCGCCACCATGAGCACCTGCCAGATTGCTTCCAAAAACAAAGATTTCGTTTTCGCCCAAACTGCTAATCCTTTCGGGCGTATAATTTCTATTGTAAGACATAAGGCAAAATTTTGTTGAACTGTTGATTTGTTGAACTGTTGATTTGAAGATTGGGAGATTTGAAGATTTGGAGATTTGTTGAACTGTTGATTTGTTGAACTGTTGATTTGAGGATTGGGAGATTTGAAGTTTTCCAATCCCAATCACCAATCACCATTCACCGTTCACCATAAACAAAGGGCGAGGCACTGCCTCGCCCTTTGTGATTATAATGCAAAGATTGCAATCAGGATTAAACCTCCCAAGTGTCGCCGCTGTTGAGCAAGTCGTCAACGCATTTGTATTTGCCGTTGGCCTTGCATTCGTCCATCTGATCCTCATACAACTGAGTGTAAGAGGTCTTCTTGACGTTGCGGATAACACCCAAAGCAACGGGAAGATCGCCGTGCATACGGGCCAGCATCATGTGGATACCAGTATCCTCGGTAGTTTCGTCGTGGATCATGATATCGTCGATGGTGATGCCGTTTTCGCCGATGGTTACAGCCTCAAGGCAGCGACCATTGAAACGGATACCACGGTTCTTGTCCTTGCCGAAAATCATGGGTTTGCCATGTTCGAGGATGATGGTACGGTCGTCGCGAACGGCGCGGTCGGTGATGGCGGCATGAGTCTTGTCGTTAAAGATCATACAGTTCTGCAGCACCTCAACAACACTGGTACCGTCGTGGAGCGCGGCACGAGTCATGATGTCGGTGGAAAGCGTAGGAACGCAGTCCAAGGAACGAGCGAAGAACGTGCCCTGAGCACCCATTACGAGCTCACCAGGATTGAAAGGATAGTCGATGGTACCAAAGGGAGAGGTCTTGGTAATCTGGCCGAACTTGGTGGTAGGGCTGTACTGACCCTTGGTCAAACCGTAGATTTCGTTGTTGAAGATGGTGATGTTGAGATCCTGGTTACGACGGACGGCATGAATGAGGTGGTTGCCGCCGATAGCCATAGAGTCACCGTCGCCCATATTCACCCAAACGCTCAGCTCGGGATTGGCCAACTTGACGCCGGTAGCGATGGCGCAAGCACGACCGTGGATGCTGTGGAAACCATAGGTATCTACATAATAAGGAATACGCGAGGAGCATCCAATACCGGAGACCATGCAGATATTCTCTTTCTTATGATTAGTCTTGGGGAAAGTATTCAACAGAGATGCGAGGATGGCATGGTCACCACAACCGGGGCACCATTTTACCATTTGGTCGCTCTGAAAATCAGCTTTCGTATATTCGCGATCCGCTTTGGGAACAAAATGTCTTTCTGCCATAGTCTTATTCTCCTAAAATTTTATTAAACGCTTCTTTTAACTCGCCAACCTCGAAGGGCAGACCCATGATTTTGTTGTACTGATGCATGGGGCATTCGGGGAACTGGGTGCGCAAGTAACCTGCAAACTGGCCACTGTTAAGCTCGCAAACAACGATTTTCTTGTATTTGCGGAGGATGTCGCCGGTATTCTTGGGCAACGGGCAGATGTAGTTGAAATGCGTGTAGGCAACTTTCTTGCCTTCCTTGTTCATCTCTTCCACTGCCAAGGTAAGTGCGCCAGAGGTGCCACCCCAACCAATAACCAGCAAGTCGCCGTCTGGATTGCCCATAACTTCCTGTTCGGGGATGTAGTTGGCAACACGATCGACCTTCTCCTGACGGTTGTGAACCATGAGGGCGTGGTTTTCGGGATCGGTGCTAAGAGGACCGTCGGGGCATTTCTCCAAGCCGCCTACGCGGTGGCTAAGGCCTTCCATTCCGGGGAGAGCCCATTCGCGAGCGAAGGTCTCGGGGTCGCGACGGAAAGGACGATAGTTAGGATCGTTGGGCGTAGCCAAACGAGGAGTGATGCTGGGCAGGTCGGCAACCTTGGGGATGCGGAACAGCTGAGAGCCATTGCCAAGGTAACCGTCGGTGAGCAGGATGACAGGAGTCATGTGTTCGAGAGCGATCTTTGCTGCATTGTAAGCCCAATAGAAGCAGTTTGCGCTGCTGGAAGCGGCGACAACTACACAAGGAGCTTCACCGTTGCGGCCATAGAGAGCCTGGTTGAGGTCGGACTGCTCGGTCTTGGTAGGCAGACCCGTAGAAGGACCACCACGCTGAACGTCAACAACAACCAAAGGAAGTTCGGTCATAACAGCCAAACCAAGGGCTTCGCTCTTCAGAGAGAGACCAGGGCCAGAGGTAGAGGTGCAAGCCAAAGCGCCAGCGTAGGAAGCACCGATAGCGGAGCAGATACCAGCGATTTCGTCTTCAGCCTGGAAAACACGAGCACCGAGAGCCTTGTGCTTGGAAAGTTCCACCATCACGTCGGTAGCAGGGGTGATAGGATAAGAACCGAGGAACAAGCGACGGCCGCTGCGTTCGGAAGCTGCGAGGAGACCCCAAGCGGTAGCCACGTTACCAGTGATGTTGCGGTAACGGCCTTTAGGCATCTCAGCGTGAGCGACCTCAAAGATGTGAGACTGCATCACCTCCAACTTGTCGGCATATTCATAACCTTCGGTAAGAACAGCCTTGTTGAGCTTGATGACTTCGGGTTTCTTGGCGAATTTGCGCTCAAGGTAAGCGAAAGTCTGGTCAAGAGTCTTGTGGGTAGCGTAGAAAATGATACCCAAAGCGAACATGTTGCGGCACTTATCGTAGGTCTTCTTGTCGGCGCCCTGCTCCTTGCCGATACGCTCGGTGAAAGAAGTTACGGGAGCCTTGATGATGGTATAAGCGCGTTCGAGCTCGTCGGTAAAGGGGTTCTCGGTATAGCCAGCCTTTTCCATAGCCTCATCGGTGAAAGTGTCGATATCGACGATAACCGTTGCGCCCTTCTTGGCCCATTTGAGGTTGGACTTGAAGGAAGCGGGGTTCATAGCGACGAGAATGTCGCATTTGTCGCCAGAGCTATAGATGCGGTTGCCCACATGGACCTGATAGCCTGAAACGCCAGCGATCGTGTTGTGCGGAGCACGAATTTCGGCTGGATAGTCGGGGAAAGTTGCGATGTCGTTGCCAGTGAGAGCAGAAGCGTCGGAGAAAAGTGTTCCTGAGAGCTGCATGCCATCACCAGAGTCACCTGCAAAGCGAACAACGAGATCGTCTTTATTAATAATCTGATTGTTTGACATTTGATATTAATTTTAGATATTATTTAACATAAAATGAGTATGCAAATATACGAAAAAAAACAAGATTGGCGAAATGGATTGTGCAGTAGTTGTGAACAATCATTTTTTGCGGTAGTACTTACTCTAATAGATTGAGAGGTTTGGAAGGAACAATGAAGAGGGAAATAGAAATAATGATGTGAAATCCGCTATTGATTATTGGGGAATTCCGAAGTAGAAAGCAAAGGGAGTGTTGCATTGTCTTCTATCCTATTCAAAATTCTTACGTTTGTTCGAGGTTTTCTTCATTTCTCTTAGAGAAACAGAAGCAAAGAGAAAAACGCAAATTTCCAAAGGGCGCACTTCGCGCGGACTTGTCCGCTTTGGGGATGGGGAGATTTCACACTTTCTCCGTCATAACAATACAAATAGAATTGTCCAGCCTACCATTTTTGCTTGTTATTTCTTCATTTCTCTTTTGCTTTATTATTCTCCGCTTTACTTCGCTCCGCTCGTAATGCCCAATGGCACCGCTATCGAAAGCCACAGGCTTTCTTCATATATACGCAAATTTTCTAAGG
>JAGHVO010000008.1 GCA_018064245.1 Candidatus Colimorpha pelethequi | reverse complement strand
ATAAATCTAAACAACTCGTTTGTGCCCAACCAAAACCCCCAACCCACGGCTCAAAAACCCCGGTTTTTTTATATATTTACGGGCGGCCGCCCCATAATGCGGCCCCGCCCGCATTGTTTGTCACCTAACAATATACAAACCCCTATTCTTTCGTATCTTACACCTCACATTACAAAAACGGAATCATAAAGACGGGAAGGAGTGTTGTATTGTCGTCTTGGCGAAAGTCTTTGGTATAGACGAGGTAGCGTTGGTCAATTCTTTCGGAAAACTTCTTGCAGAACTCGTCAAGCGACTTATGAGTAGCGTAACTGGAAGACTTGACTTCCAATGGCCAAAGTTTTGCTCCACGCGACAACAAGAAATCGACTTCGTAGTTATGGTTGGATGTTGCAGACCTCCATGTATGATAGAATAGTTCGTTGCCAGACGCCCTCAACATCTGCGCCACAACATTTTCATAGACATAGCCAAGATCGGCAGGCAGTTTGTCGGACAGCAGTTTCTGATAGATGATGTTCTCAGTTACGGATTTGTCCCAAAATGCAAGCGTAACGAAAAGACCCGTATCCGCCATATACATCTTGTATTGGCTGTAGTCAGTATGCAAGGGAAGTCCTACAGACGGATTGTCGGCATGATGGGAAAAATTCACAGTAAGACTGTCTTCCAAATCGCGAAGAAGCCCATCCAAAGACTTCTCACTACGTCCAAGCACACTGCTTGACTGAAATCGCGATGCGTTTTTAGACAGCTGAGCAGGAATGGAACTGAACATTTTCGAGACCTTTCCAGAAGGGTCAATTTTCAGGAAGTCATCAATATAAAGTTCAAGAATTTCTCGCTTGACAGCATCCACATCAGCGAGATTGAGGGTGTCAAGATAAGTGCTGACAGCCTGTGGCATACCTCCAACAAGCATATAGAGCCTAAAATCCCTTAACAGTTTCCTGACCGCCACATCACCAAGTGGTCTTCTTTGCAAAAAAGCCTCGCGAAGAAGATCCGTTGTTGCATTGTCATCCAACGCCCAACGAAATTCCTCATAATCCATGGGATACATGGTGAGACGAGTCTCTTCAGACGGGATGAGTATCTGCTGGGTATTTTTGCGGATAGAAAGGAGCGAACCAGTCTCTATATAGTCGTATCGATGGTCTTTGACAAGATGTTTGATGGCCTGTCTCGCCTTGGGGCACAATTGGACCTCGTCAAATATGATTACAGACTTGCGTTCATAAAGCTTCACCCCATACACGAATTGAATCTGCATGAAGAAGTTATCGCGAGCGGCAATATTATCCACAGCTTCAAGAATGGATTGCGGAGCATCAGAGAAATCAATAAGAATATAAGATTTGTATTCCTTTCGGGCGAATTCCTCGACTATGGTGGACTTTCCAACTCGCCGAGCACCCTTCAGTAAAAGTGCCGTAGAACCGTCTTTCGACTGCTTCCACTGCAACATACGGTCATATATTTTTCTACGAAAGACTCTTTTTTGCGTCATACTTACTTGGTTTTTGTTGAAGATTGGGAGATTTGAAATTAAGAGTTATGAGGTCAAATCAACAGCCCAACAAACCGACAGATCAACATCACTTTGTTCACCATTCACCATCACATTTAAAATCAATCAAATCTATTGTAAACCGTTCTTGAAATCAAGTGCAAAAATACGTCATTTTGTCGAAATCCCAAAATTTATTTCGCAAAACATGTATGAAATCCCCAAATTTATTTCACAAAACATGTACGAAATCCCCAAATTAATTTCGCAAAACATGTATGAAATCCCACAATTTTAGGATCATATAGTACCAAACCGAAATCCGAACTTGTGGTAATCTGCAAAAGAAGAGACATTGCGCAACGTCTAATAATGATGAAACCGCATTAGCAAGCGTAGCAATGCGAAAGTCTATTTCAACGAATAATGCGCGTAATCGCCTTTGCGATTCAGGCTGTTGGTCAAACCTTGCCAATGAAGGGTAGAGAGACCGAAACCAATCATATTATTACGGTTGTATTGATTCAAGGCATCTCCTACATGGAAAGATCTGCTACCATCTTTATTTACTTTTGAAGCCGAAGCAAAATATTCTGTTCGGGCGTCAATCTTTGCCACATCGCCATTCACGCGGAGCCACTCCGTATTGGTGTAGCTGGTATCAACATCTTCACGCAGGGTAAAAACGACCTTAAGCACGAGCGAATCGCCAAAGCCATCGAAATGCTTTTTCCAGTCGGTAGTGGTAATTTGCTCCGAAACGGTGAGGCTTTTGTCATCACGATAGTTGGCAATCACGTTGTAATAATGCAACACCGTGTCACTCACCCTCACGCCATAGTCCATTTCAGGAACGCCCGGCTCAGAAGGAATGACAGTCTCGTCATCCTCTTTGACGCATGCGGCCAAGACCATAAAAAACAAAGAAAGGAGCAATAAAGTTTTTTTCACATCGATACATTTAATCAGTTAAACAATATTTTACAATAACGGATTATTCATCTATTTATTATTAAGTCGTTCACGAAGCGAACGAGAAACGTCCCTGCAAGCAAAAATAGAATACCATATCCTTCAATAGGTTACAAATTATTTTCAAAAATTTTCATTCAGAAATGCTTCCGTTTCAAATAATCTTTGTAACTTTGCAATACAAAGTACTTTTAATACACAACAATTAAATCATACAAAATTAAAGATTTAGTACAGGTATGGAGGCAAACAGGAACCAACAAGAAGCTTTATCAGCCTTGAACGACATCAAAGAGATGATGGAGAAAACCTCTCGTTTCAAACACATCAGCGGATGGTCGATCATCATCGTTGGCATATACGCCACCATCGCAGCGGCGCTGGCATACCTTTACCTACTTCCCCACCCTGCTATATGTTGTTTTCCGGAAGTCACCGACACTTTCGCCATCAACACACCCCACCGCACTCAACTGATTGTATGGCTCGCCGTAGCATTGGCGGCACTTGCATTCACTACAGTCTGCCTCATGTCACTCTTCCGCGCACGCAAACACCAACCCGACTTTTCCATCACGCCTTCCATTCGTCGCGCATTGATCAATTTCATCGTTCCCATGGTTGCCGGCGGCATCTTGTGCACCTCACTCATCCTTCAAGGACACTACGGACTCACATCCTCCATCATGCTCATTTTCTACGGATTGGCACTCATCAACTGTCACCACCTTACCACGTCCAACATCGCCATCCTCGGCTACGCCGAGCTGATTCTAGGACTCGTGGACTGCTTTATGGTGAACCACGATTTCCTGTGCTGGTTCTTGGGATTCGGCATCTTCCACATCCTTTTTGGAATCTATTTTGTTGTACGAAACAACAAAGGATGATTGATTCAAATAATTCACAATTCACATTGACGTGTTTTCAGCATTAGAAAATATAAACAAGGCTTTTGAGAGCAAGGCGCGACTGGGCATCATGTCGGCGCTGATGGTCAACGAGTCGCTGGATTTCGCCACACTCAAATCGCTGCTGCAGTTGACCGACGGAAACCTTGCCAGCCACACGCGCAACTTGGAGGATTTGGGATACATAACCTGCGAAAAGCGTTTCATCGGACGCAAACCAAACACCACTTTCTCCATCACCGAGAAAGGAAGAGTCGCCTTTGCCGAACACCTCAAAGCGCTGGAAATCTTCATCAAAAGCCAAAACTAATTTTTTTTGCATTTTTACTTTGCAATTCAAAGTACTTTTAATAACAATTAAAAACACAACATTATGGAAATCAACTTAAACAACCAACAAAACAGCAAAAAAGCGCACTACGGCCTGAAATTGGGACTCATCCTCCTGCTCAGCCTTATCTTGCTCATTCCGCGGTTTCTTATCCAAAACCTCGTAGATGAGCGCCAATACACCGAGACATCAGCAGCGCAGGAGGTGTTTGACAAATGGAGTGGCGAACAACGGTTCATAGGTCCCATGATCTTCCTGCCACGCGCCGAGAAAAACGGAACTGACCTCTATCTGCTCCCCGAAAACCACGACGTGAAGTGCAACGTCAACACCAAGACACTCAAAAGAGGGCTGTTCGACTTTACGGTGTATGAATCTGTGGTCGAACTCACTGGAACTTTCACACTTCCCAACGAAACCAATGTCGCCATGCTGAAAGAGCACGCTTGTCACAAAGCAGAATTGCTTATCGGAATCCAGGACTTGAAAGGCCTCACCGACAATCCCAAGGCGGTTTTCGATGGAGCGACACACACCCTCAGTCAATCAAACAAAAAGCTCGGCAATGGGAACGTTTTGTCCATCAACATCAACATGGAGAAAATCTTGGAAGGCGGCAAAGTCGACTTCACCATCACCATTCCCATCAAGGGCTCGGAGCGAATCAGTTTCATCCCCGTAGGAAGAACTTCCACAGCAAAAATCACCTCCAACTGTTCCACACCCAGTTTTGACGGCAATTACCTGCCCACGCACAGAAACGTGACCGACAAAGGGTTTGAAGCCGATTGGAAAATCCTTGCCATCAACCGCAGTTTTCCGCAAGTAGTAAATGGTGCATTTTCATGGGAAGACCTCAGTGGTTCGGAGTTCGGCGTAACGCTGAAAGTTCCCGTGGAGCAATACCAACAAACCACTCGCACCATCAAATACGCATTTCTCATCATACTGCTGACCTTTGCCGTAGTGTTTTTCGTAGAAATCCGCAAACAAACTCCCATTCACCCAGTACAATACCTATTGATTGGCATCGCATTGATTTTGTTCTACACACTGCTGTTGTCGTTCTCCGAACATCTCACCTTCGGACTCTCCTACGCCATTGCGGCAGTGATGACCATCGGTCTGATTACCATCTACATGGGAGCCCTGCTCAAGGACAAACGCACAGCACTCACTATCGGAGCCTTGCTGCTGGCACTATATATCTTCATCTACGTGCTCTTGCAGCTGGAAAGCTACGCCCTGCTGATAGGTTCGATCGGACTATTTATCATCCTCGGCATTGCGATGTACGCTTCCCAAAAGATTGATTGGTACAAAAAGCGAGACTAAACCCATCATGAAAACCTGCTTCTTTGGCAGATGATTTGGGATTGAAAGACAAAATACAAAGATTATCATACAAAATAATTGGAAGCGGGATGGAGAACACCATCCCGTTTCTCTCATACCTAAAATGTCAAACAGTCACCAGAAAACAGACAAACACTTCGAACGAGAAGACGAAATCAATTCAAATATTGGACTACGTTGAAATCAGATATTTTCCGTATCTTTGCAAATTATGAAACGAATTGACAGCATTACCGATTTTGAAGGCTACGAGATTGACTCGCTGCCCATGCCCGCTTGCCTCAACAAGCGACCCGTCAACACACACAAAGGCTACTACGGACACGCATTGCTCATTGCCGGAAGCTATGGCCGCTGTGGCTGCGCCACACTTGCCGCACGCGCCTGCATGCGCATGGGCGCAGGACTGCTCACCGTTCACGTACCCGCTTTTTGCGTGGATATGGTACAGATTGGCATCCCCGAGGCAATGGTCTCCATCGACGAAGACAACGAGGTGTTCTCAACCCTACCCGACGATTTGGAGAAATACAACGCCATAGCCGTGGGCCCCGGTATCGGCACCGACAAAAAGAGCACAAAAGCTTTCAAGGAACTGCTTGAAAAGTTGGAAGAGATAGGCGAAGACGGCAAGACCCAACCGCCACAACTGATTCTCGACGCCGACGCGCTCAACATCTTGGCAAAGAATCCCAAATGGATGAAATTGCTACATGCCAACACCATTCTTACACCTCATGCAGGAGAATACGAGCGACTGTTTGGAGCGTTTCCCACCGCCGAAGCGCGACTCTACGAACAACGCAAACGCGCCATGGAGAGCCAACTGGTATTGCTCTACAAAGGACACCATACACAAATCTGCACTCCCGACGGCAAGGTCTATTTCAACACAACCGGCAACCCTGGCATGGCAACAGCCGGCAGCGGCGACGTGCTGACAGGTGTCATTCTCGGACTCGCCTCACAAGGATTGAACGCCCCTGCGGCAGCGGTTGCAGGTGTCTATATTCATGGCAAATCCGGCGACATTTTACTGAAAAATCAGTCACAAGCCTCCATTATTGCCAGCGACATTGTAGAAAACTTGAAGATCGCATCAATGGAGTAATCAATTGCTTACAAACATTCTTCAAGAATTTTACAAAATAAATTTTGCCATATCACAAAAACTGCGTATCTTTGCACCGTTTTTGAGAGACAGAAACAACCTTCCTCAATAGCTCAGTTGGTTAGAGCACCTGACTGTTAATCAGGGGGTCGTAGGTTCAAGTCCTACTTGGGGAGCCAACAAAAAGAGCCGCACAAAATGCGGCTTTTTTCATTTCAAGTCACGAATAAAAGTTGAGAGATTATCGAATTGAGGATTAATTAGACGTTAACTATGACTGCTGACCATGATTACGACTGTAATAAAAGCTTAAGAGTTTGATCTTCAAATCAACAAATCAACATTACGTCAGTCACCAATCGCCATGAGCACATTTTTTATCACCCTTCTTTGCGCCATTGCCATCGTTGCCCTATTGATAGCAGGTTTGGGCGTAAAAATGATTTTCAAGAAGCACGGAGAATTCAAGCGTCATTGCAGTTCGGTAGATCCCTACACTGGCGAGCGTAGCGGCTGCGTGTGCGGAAAAAGCGTCGCCGACACTTGCAAAGGTGCACCGAAATACCACCCTCTTGAGGTCAATAAAGAACTCCTTGACGAATGCAACCAATGAAAAGCATACTCTTTGTCTGCCTTGGCAACATCTGTCGCAGTCCCATGGCAGAATACATCTTCAAAGACCTTGTGACAAAAGCCGGACTGAGCGACCAGTTTAAGATCGCTTCCGCCGCCACCAGCAACGAAGAACACGGCAACCCCGTCTATCCACCCGCCAAGCGCAAACTCAACGAACACGGCATTTCCTGCGAAGGACATGCCGCCCATCAAATCACTCGCGCAGAATACAAGCACTACGACTACATCGTTGCCATGGAACCACGCAACCTGCAACGGCTGAGGCCCATTATCGGCGACGACCCCGACGGAAAAGTGTCCCTCCTACTCGACCACACGCCCGCCACAGACATCCAGCACCACAACCGCGGCATCGCCGACCCTTGGTACACGGGCGACTTTGACGAGGCCTACGAAGACATCCTTATCGGTTGCAAAGCGCTGTTGGAAGAAATGAAGGAGTGCTTGTAGCACTCCGACAGCAAAGCCCAGCGAGAGCACTTTGCAGAAAACTTCCGACTTCTATTACCACTTTCACCTTTACCACAAATGGCGAAAAAAAATGCCACTAACATAGGACTCGTAACTTGTGAATTGCAACTGGTGATTTGTGATTAGCGAATTGGTACCGAAGATTAAGGATTATCGCCTTTTTGCAGACAATCATTTTCCATATTCCACAATCCACATTCCTTAAATCGGGAACACCACAAAGACACAAGCGTCCCACAAAGCGTGACTGATCACCAGGGCGGGCAATAGCGAGGGTTTGATTCTATAGAGCAGCCCCCATACAAATCCCGCCACCAGCGCCGCCATAATCAGCATAACATTGAACGACCACAGGTGTATCAGCGTATAGACCAAAGTGGCGACCACAAAGCCTTTCGTATCTCCCCAAATTTGAGAGAGCCTCTGCTGTACAAATCCACGCCAAAACAGTTCTTCGGCAGGGCCAATCACAAACAGAAGCAACAAGGCTATCACCCACGAAGGGAATCCATCCTTCATATCATAGATGGAATCCACTTGCGGGCGTGCAAAGCAGAATAGCCACGACGACACCTTGTCGCCCACCCAGAACATACCCCACAGCACCGCAGCGATAGCCACGCCACACAACACGGTGGAGAATTTGACAGGCATCAAGCTACGCCACGAGAAGCCACAGCACAAAGCAGCAGTAGTCAGCACCACCGCAGCAAACGCCATCGTGAGCCAGAAAGGAGACAATCCTTCCGTCCACGGCGAGAACATCCAAAACCATAGCGCCGCCGCCACGGCGACAGCCGTCCAAAAACCCTTGGTCAAACCCTTATCATTCATAACGCCGCCACACATAATCCCACAGCCAAAGTCAAGGAAAAGAGCAACTGCAACTTGGCAGACTTGAGGTCAAGCCCGATCATCGCATTGCGGCCCTCCTCGACGCAACGGCAAGCCTGACGGATGTTGGAAACCGCAGCAGGCAACGACACAAAGCACAGCAAAGCCGTCCACGGCAGCACACCAACAACAGCGCACACCAACACATAGACAAAAGGAAGAATCTGATAGACCACATACAACTTGGAAGAAGCATGAAGTCCCAAAGCCATTGCCACAGTATGCAAACCCGCCGCGCCGTCAGTCTGTATATCCACGGCGTTATTGGCATGAAGCACCGACAAGGTAATCAAACCCAACGGCAACGAAAGCCACAGCACCTCATAGCACACCTCGCCGACGGCAACAATAGATGTTCCCAAAAGAATCAAGACACCGAAAATGCAGAACACATTGGCATCGCTAAGCCAAGCCAACTTGCTTTTGGTGTAGAGCAGCGTCATCACAAAGCCCAAGCCACCCACAACAAGCAGCGAAAGGTCGCTTCTCAACACCAGCATCAAGCCCACGGCGATACCCAACGCAAACAACACAGCACTCAACGTCAGATACTCTTTGGGCTCGAAGAAATGCTTTACAAGATTCGGAACAGCGAAAGCCTCCTCGCTATCGGCACCCGAACGATAGTCGCCCACATCACTCAACAGATTGCCGGCGGCATGGAACAGCACGACCCCAACAACAGCCAAAACCACGTTCAACCAATCAATGGCACCAAATCCACGCACGGCACAAAGCAAAGCCACAGCAGCCAAAACTGGCAAAGCCGACACCGAGAAAGACCAATAGCGGGTAGTTGCAACCCACTCTTTCATAGAATGTTTTCCCATAATAGACAATAAAGATTCTCTCTACAAAGATACATTTTTTTTTCCTTTTGAGAAATTCTTTTTATCGGTAACGTTTTTCTTCGTATCTTTGCAAACGGAAAGATGGCAGAGTGGTCGAATGCGACGGTCTTGAAAACCGCTGACCTTCACGGGTCCGGGGGTTCGAATCCCTCTCTTTCCGCAACGCAAAAACAACAATGGTTCTGCAACTTTAGTTGTAAGGACCATTTTTATTATTACGTTGTAAGGACGCCCGTGGCAACTTAGGGATGGGCAAAGCCAATTTCCTCTTTACGCCACATAAAAAAAGAAAAAGCTTCACAAGTTTTCTTGATGAAGCTTTTATTTATTTTCATTAGTGTCCCGTTAAAATTGGGACTAATTTAAAATTAATAATAAAGTCCCTCAAAGAGGGTGTAATCGTGTTCTTTGACATCGGTGGGAATAGTCTT
>JAGHVO010000041.1 GCA_018064245.1 Candidatus Colimorpha pelethequi | reverse complement strand
GGCGTAGGTGTAGCGCAAGAATCCGCCCCCAAAATCAAACAATCAAACAATCATTTCTCGACCTTCTTCGTCTCGGGCTTGATCTTGATCGGCTCGGTGGGCATCGCGTGCACTTTGTCCCAGATCGCCTTCTGGATGTCATTAGTCGGGGCCGGCGCCCAGCCTTCCTTGCAAGCAGTTTTATACGTTACGCGACGATAACGACCAAACTTGTATTTATCAGCTGCGCGTTGGATTTTGTCAAAAACCTCCGGACATGGTGCAGATAATGAGATTTGATCAAGCTCGCTAATAGAAGAAATGGGGGTCATTAAGCATGGTTGAAACGATGAGGTTCCAGCACCAAGTGCCATGCAGAATGCTCTCCAAAATTCCTTTCGAAATCGTTTTCTCAAAACCGCTTGGTTGGGAGAGTCACTGCACAATCTTCTTACATTTAATGTTGATTTAAAATCTTCAGGTTGGATAGATAATGTTGGAACATTGAGTTCATCAACAAGGATTAAAACACCACAATCGGTATTTTGGACGTCATTAGTCGTCAAAATATTTACAGCGATTGTGGTAGCGCGTGATATTTCAGAACAGATGTCTTCAAGCTCACTTTCTTGGATCAGCTTTTGAAAATTGGCAACAGAAAAGCAACGACCTGTCGGTCTTGACAAAACATACCCTCCGAGTTTTTTGATGGCTTCTAATCGGTAAAGACGATTAATCTCCGTTTTAGATATGGTCGTATTTGCACTATGTGATGCATTCGGCCAAGCCGATACGATAGCGATGATAAGCAAACAACAGTACGATTTCATTGTTATTTTTCCTTTTCTCGAATTTCACTTGGAATCTTAAGTTCTTCAATCCCCATTTGTTGAAATGCAAGATTGATTTTTCGGATGTAATCCCTCGCTGCTTTCAGATCACCATCCGAAATGATCTGCCTTAGCTCTCTATTGGCATCTTGTCTGATGTCAGCATTTTCGTTCGAAATTTTCTGGTGTTCCGTCAGTACTTCAGCAAAGGTCATACCCTCCTTAAGTAAACGGGCGACATCCTCGCGTGCTGTAATCACTCGCGCCTTAAGTTCTTTTAGTTTATCGCTATCAGAGTTTTGAATAACTATGTCGGTTTTCAATGATTCATAAAAAGCCTTCTCGAGTCCCCTTTCGTTTTTCAAATTCGGCAACGGCGTTAGACTGCCAGGTCTACGGGAAACAATTGAAGCGATATATTGATCAGTTGGATGAACAAATGGAGATTTTGGGTAATGAGTTACACGATGAGACTTGCCATCCACTGTCAAAATTCTCTCTATGACGAAACCATTGCCATTAGTAACTACGGTTCGACGCTTAATCGGAACACCTTGATATTTTTCCAGTTGATTCGTCGTAACTGCATCTGAAGTTTTTTCAATGACGTAATCATGGTTTTTTATGCGGTTAGAATTCTCTATGGCAGCATGGGAGTGTTTTCGTATTGTATTGTTACTCGACGCTATTGGCTTTTTCGCGCATAGAAATATACAGAATACAATAACAATCAGTGTCGCAACACAGCAAACAAGCATAATCAATAAACGATAATTTCTATGCGTATCTTGCGGTTGACGGCTATTGGTAATAAGATCTGGTCTATTCCATGCCACGATGTCCCTCCTAAACAAACAGCCCGCCCGCGCAAAGCGGACGGGCATGTGTCAATGCTAAATGAATTGAATTTACGCCTGCTTGCGACGAAGCGCAATACCAGCCAAACCGAGCAGAAGCAACAATCCACTCGTCGGTTCAGGGACGCCGGAGGTGGTAACAGAGTAAGACTCAATGGCATTGATGGCCACCATCGTCAGAGTCTTTGTCGCCTTCGTCGCCGATTGGGACTCAGGATCATATGTCGCCGTGCTACCAGTCGAGAGAATCTGATAACTCATCGTACCATCATTGTCAGTAACCATAACGGCACTCCAATTCAAGGTGCCATCATCAAGACCATCAATACGCCGCGTTGCAACATCCGTAGCACTCTTTCCAGTCTTATACAACTGCGCTGCATTCTTACCAGAAGCATAGTACAAAGCGGAACTATCCAACGCCGAGTCGAGCAAGTCCTCAGAAATGGCCTTTGTCAAAGCGTCAACGCCAGCATTGAATGTCGCAGTATCAAAGAGATAAACTGTCGAATTCGGATACGGATTGTCTCCACAGGCAGAGGCTGTGAACTGCCAGGTGACAGAAGCCGCCTGCGCGATAGTAGCGACCGCAACAGCGGCCAATGTAATCATCAACTTTTTCATTTGTTTTTTTCCTTTTTTTCCCTCCCTCTTTCCGAGGGAGGGGTTGTTGTAACGGCATTCGACTCCCTGCCGAACACCTCACAAATTTAGAGGCTGATTGAGCAAGAGACACCAGCCTTGCGGGCGTTAAACCAAACGCCATCACCAGGCTGAGCATATGCACTATCATTGTCATCCGTCAGGAGCATACCAGAATCGTCTGCCCAGCCCTGAACAAAGATTTCATTTCCATCTTCGTCATAGCTTCTGGCATCCGACACATAATAATAAAGCTCATAATCTCCAGACGCATTAATAATCTGAATCTGAGGAGCGGTATCCAAAAAGTCCGTATACTCCCAAGTGTCACGATCTGCCCAGCATTCAACAGGCGTCAGGTTGGACCAATCGCATTTGGAAGAGTTGATGAACTGGGCAACAGGGAAGGGCATACCGCGAACCTTGAACATGTTTTCACCCGAAATATCACCGCTGTCGTCCGCCAAGACCTGACCAGCAAATGTGAAAACAGTGTCGCCAACATTTTCCGTTCCGTTCTTATAACCGCGAAGCCAAACGCCTGCGCCGCAAAACACATCAAAATCGGCGAGCACGCCAGAATCGTCGGCCCAACCTTCAACGAAAGACTCATTGCCGTCTTCATCGTAAACACGCGCGTCCGTCACATAATAGAACAATTCAAAGTCATCCGAAGAATTCGGAACCTGAATCTGCGGTGCAGTTTCCAAAAAGTCCGTATACTCCCAAGAATCCCGGTCAGCCCAGCACTCAACTGCGACAGGAGAATCGCACTTCACAATTTCGTTAAGTTTTGCAGTATCCCCAGAGGTCGTGTCGAACTGGATGGCGCGAATCATGAACACGTTGTTCATGGTCTTGACATTATAGCCGACCACGTTGGCCGAAGTAATCGGCGTCGTCTCGGCGAAGGCCGCACCCGCGGCAACCGCCATCGCTGCAATCATGAGTCTCTTCTGTGCAGCAGGGCGATTTATCGGGCGTTGGTGGCGAAATTGG
>JAGHVO010000071.1 GCA_018064245.1 Candidatus Colimorpha pelethequi | reverse complement strand
TTTAGATAAAATATCAAATATTTTTGACGTCAACCGGCTAGCACCAATTCGGAAAGTGGTTTTTTCCAGAAAATCAGGACCCATTGTATCTTGAGCGAGCTTTGCATATTCCAGCGCTTGTTCTGGAGTGGAGATGCCTCCGGCAGCCTTGAAGCCCACTATCTTACCTGTTTTTTGGAAATGCTCTCTGATAACCTGCAACATGATTTTTGCTGCATCGATGGTTGCGCCTACCGCTATCTTTCCCGTTGAAGTCTTGATGAAATCAGCTCCCGCCTCAATGGCTATCTCCGACGCTTTTCGAATGTTTTCAGCGGTTACCAACTCGCCTGTTTCCAATATCACTTTAAGCGTTTTGCGCACTGTCGCTTCACGAATGGCGGCAATCTCATCAAATACACGCTGATAGTCGCCCTCCAACAAAGCCCCTCGGGAAATGACTATGTCAATCTCATCGGCACCTTCATCAACAGCATATCTCACCTCTTGCAACTTAACCGATAGGGGAGACTGCCCAGAAGGAAAAGCTCCCGCTACCGCAGCAACCCGAATGGAAGAATCTGCCAGCAACTGCTTGGCTTGGCGAACAAAAACAGGATATACACACACAGCAGCTACATGTTGACGGCCGCCTAATTGACAACACATCGACAAAGAATTGTTGCATAATGTGGCAATTTGTTCTTTTGTGTCGGCGCCAGATAACGTTGTATTATCTATACAATTGTAAATCCTTCCCAAAAAATCAAGGTTTTGGGAAGGTTTTGTAAAATCGGATTCCATGAAGAATTTTACAAAAGTTTATTGATTTTCTCCACTCGGCGCTGATGACGGCCACCTTCGAATGAAGTTTGTAAAAATTCGTTTACAACTTGCAACGCATCCTCTGTTGAAATGAAACGAGCGGGGATGGAAACGATGTTTGCATCGTTGTGTTGACGACCTAAATGAGCGATTTCAGGAGTCCAACTCAGTGCGCAACGTACATTGGGATATTTGTTTACAGTCATCTGAACACCATTTCCGCTGCCACAAATCACGATGCCACGTTTGTAAGTACCGTTATTGATAGCAGAACCTACTTTATGAGCAAAGTCGGGATAATCGCAGCTTTCTTCGCTGTCGGTTCCAAAATCAATAACGTCTAAGTCTTTGGATTTCAAGAATTCAATAACTTTCAACTTTAATTGATAACCAGCATGGTCACAAGCAATAGGAATAATTTCTTTCATAATAAATGCATTTATTTAAAAGCAAAAATACGTATTTTCTCATTACCAAAATTTACAAATTTCATCATAAAAAAGAGCAATTAACAAGGCATTTTGATAAAGTGTTAATAAATGTGCAAATTAAGTGTTGAAAACCTAATCAATCATAGTTAATAAAAGATTTGAAGAAAAGCAAAGTTGAAAATCCACCAGTTGTTGACCATTTATCCACATTTTTGCACCATTATAACTGTTATTTGAAAGTAAACAATAACCTGTTTATTACACAATCAACAAGATGTTGAAAATTACATAACATTATAAAAATCAAACAATAAATCAATAAAAAAGAGTGTATAAAAGAGGAAAAATTAAAACCACAAAAAGCATAAAATAAGTTTTGAACAGAATCAACAACCATTAAAAAAAGAAAAAAAAATTAAAAAGGAATTAAAGAAAAATAAAGATAAAGTGGAACAATTGTTGCGCACTCTCATTAAAACTGATTATAAGGTGTTGCTCGTTCTCATTATATTTGATTTAGCGGTACTCGCATCCACTTCGTGGTGGATTTGATTTTTTTTGATTACCACATTTTTTTTAACAATTACTTAACAATAGGCATTATCTTCAATACATCTCGATAAGAACTGAATTATTTTGCCCTCTTCAAGACTGTTTTTGATAGCTTTTCAAAAAAATTTGAATTATCTATCTATTATTCAAGAAATTTGTTGTACATTTGTTTCCGATAATAAAGTGGAAAATATTGTAAATAATGTTGCATTTGTAACGTGAATTCGTCGTTTTTTAGAATTTACTTTAATACAATTTAACGCAAAAAATGGTTGAAATATCATCCTGAATTTACAATATAGCACAAAAACATATTGATTATTAAAACCGACTGCCTACGGTATATCAAGGCATCATTAAAAATGGAAGAAAAAAAAAATGTAAAAGAAAAGAAATCCTTTTTCTTTAAAAGATGGATGGTCGGTCTGAGTAACGCTATGGACCGAAGATTTTTCAAAATCAATGACGAAAATGGTAAGCCGATGGGCGATGTATTTTGGTGGAATATAGTATTGGGTTTTATTACAGGAGCTATCATCATCGGCCCGAGGATTTTTTCCAAAAGTGATGAGATGCCACCATTTGGAATAATTTTAACTAATATCACTTCCGTGGTAGCGTTAGTATTAATTGTGATCTACGGCTACAAGACCATTCTTTTGTTGAAAAGTATGCCAGCTCGAATCGTTCGTGGTATATACATTTTTATCTGGGGTATGATAGGCTACGGACTTGGTTACGGACTTGGTGCCATCATTGTGGCTGCCATTATTGTGTTGGTGATATTGTGGATTGTGCTCAAGATGTTTCTTCAAACAGCATTTGAAGGTGGCGGTAGCAGTAGTAACAGCAGTAGCAGCAACAAACGTGAGAGAATTAAACTCAATGACGGAACTGAGGTTGAGGAAACTAGTACTTGGGGCAAATACAAGGATGTTAATGGCTGGGAAACTTACACTCGCGACGGAGATAAAATTACAAAAGATTGAAGCAATTGTCAAAAGGACAACAATAGTAAAAATTTAAAAAGTGATCAAAATGGAACAGAATAAAAAAGATAAGATTATTCTCTTGGTTTGTTTGATTTTCGGTGCCTTGCTGATAGAGACACTGATTCTTTGGGCTATTTTACCCAAAGAAACGAATACCTTTGATGAATATTACGATGAATACGATGAGGATATGGATGCATATGAGAACAATTCCGACTACGATGCCTCCTACATCACTTCTCAAGATCCGATGGATGAAAACACCATGGATGAGATGACCGACATGGATGCTGGAATTTCGACGGGAACAATCGATTATACTGTGTGTTCATCGCGCAACCTAACAGAAACAGACATTGAAGGACTTTCGAAGGCTGAATTGCGTCTCTTGCGCAACGAAATCTACGCCCGCCACGGTTACATTTTCCAGAGCGACGATTTAAAGGAATATTTTGAATCAAAAAGTTGGTATCAGCCAACTTGCGCAAACGCAGGTAATCTCTCTCTAAATAACTATGAATATTACAACATAGACTTCATTAAACTACATGAATAGGCTATGTATTGCCGCCTTTTTCCTGTTGTTGCTGGGTTGCTGTCAGGAGACAGTTAATTCTGCCGATTGCACCCAGAGCGCCACGAGAGACACGATACCTCTGTATGCGCAAGCCCTGCTTGAAGCATACCCGGACTGTATTGTAGGGTTCGCCAACGATAGTTTGATTTTTGCCGACGGTAGCAGGATGGTCTTCGACGATGGCGTAGAGCGCAGCTGGTTGGAGATGTATGACTATTGTGATGTGGAGGATATGTCACGATTGATATATTGCGACAGCGTGACAGACTTCTGTGACCCAGGACGCATTCGCTGTGAGATGCTTTTCAAGAAGATGTATGGCTCTACGAGCCAAGAGGTGAGCAACAGTACAGCCACTATAGTCTGGTGTCCGAACATCATTGGGAAAAAATTCCCTATGAACAAAGTCAACCATGTGGACGAGCAACTGCAAAAAGTGTCGAACGAACTGGACCGTCATCCTGAATGGACGGACTACCTGCAATGTTCTGGTACCTTCAACTGGCGAGTTGTTGCTGGCACAAATCGAATGAGTCCGCACTGCTATGCTATCGCTATTGACATTGGAATATCAAAGTCGAACTACTGGCGCTGGGACAACAGCAACGCGTCCGAAACTGACACGATACGCTATCATAACTCGATGTTGAAAGAAATCGTGGACATCTTTGAGAAATATGGATTTATTTGGGGTGGCTTTTGGTATCACTACGATACGATGCACTTCGAATATCGCCCCGATTTGATTATCTACAGGAATATGGTAAGAGGGTGAAAACCGCTTTGCTTATGTGCAGCCTTCGCCTGCGGAGCAAGCACAAGCAAAATAGTCTGATCAATCGCGGTCTTGCGAACAAACCAAACCGCTCTGCACTTAGTGCAGAGCGGTTTGGTTTGGGTGCTTTTTGCACCCTTATAATGTAATAAATATTAATAAGATCCAATAAGTGGTTATTTTTTCGTAAATTTGCAGATTAAACTTTTGGCTCGAAAGCAGATTAATTTGTTGAGAGCTATACAACAACATTGTAACTATCAAACTACAATCACTATGGATCAAGAAAGCCTTAAACAAGCCATTCTGCAGTTGAAAAAAGAAAAAAACGCTGTTATTTTAGGTCACTACTATCAGCGTGACGAAATTCAGGATATGTCTGACTATATTGGTGACAGTCTTGCATTGGCGCAAGAGGCGCAGCGTAGCAAGGCTGATATCATTGTTTTTTGTGGCGTTCATTTTATGGCCGAAACCGCAAAAATACTCAATCCCGATACAAAGGTTTTGTTGCCCGACGTTACTGCCGATTGTTCGCTGGCAATATCTTGTCCGGGAGAGGCTTTCAAAAAATTCAAAGAAGAACATCCTGACCACTTGGTGATTTCCTACATCAATTGTTCCGCCGAAATCAAGGCTTTGTCGGATTTGATTTGCACTTCGGGAAATGCCGAAAAATTAGTTCGTTCGTTGCCTGAAGAACAAAAAATTATTTTTGCGCCCGACAAAAACTTGGGTGGCTATATCAACAAAGTAACTGGCAGAAATATGCTATTGTGGGATGGCGTTTGCACCGTTCATGATGCGTTGAAGGCCGAGACTGTGACAGGATTGAAAAAACAATATCCCGAGGCCAAGGTTATCGCCCATCCCGAATGCAACAAAGAGTTGTTGGCGGAGGCCGATTTCATCGGTTCAACCAAAGCAATGTTGAACTACATTAAGAGCGAAGGTCGCAAGCAGTACATTGTGGCCACCGAAACTGGCATCCTTTATGAGATGAAGAAAAATAATCCCGGAGTGGAGTTTATAGTTGTGCCGAGTGGAAATGGATGTGGTTGTGCCGACTGTGGCTATATGAAGCAGAACACGCTTGAAAAATTGTACGATTGCCTTAAAAACGAGACCCCTGAGATAACATTGCCTTCTCAACTGATGGAAGATGCGCGCCGACCCATTGTAAAAATGTTGGAAATGTCGCGTCGGTTGGGAATAATAAAGTGAATATCGATTCGAGAATTGTTGATAACCCATAGATGTTTCACGTGAAACAATTTTGAATATGGAATTTGAAGTTAGTAAGCCTGCAGAATTGTTGACATTCCTGTTGGAACGGATGCCTCAAATGAATAGGACGCGAGCAAAGGAAATGCTGGCGCATGAGGTTAAAGTTGATGGAAGAAAAGTGACGCAATTCAATTATCCTTTGCAGCCTGGAATGTTGGTGACGATAGAAAAATGCAACTACAAGACTCGTTTTGCTCCGCGTGATTTGGATATTGTCTATGAGGACAATCATCTGGTGGTGGTCAACAAACACGAAGGCCTATTGTCCTATAGCAAGAAAATGTCAGAAAAGACCGTCATCACGGTGCTGAACAATTACTTTGCCAAGACGCATCAGAGTTGCCATGCGCACATTGTGCACCGTCTCGACAGAGATACATCGGGTTTGATGGTTGTGTCGAAATCAAAGGAGGTTTCTCAATTGTTCGAAAAGGATTGGAAGGAGCGTGTATATGACAGGGCGTATGTTGCGGTGGCATGGGGAAAGGTGGAACCTGAAAAGGACACTATCACTTCTTGGTTGACGGATGGTGAATTTTGTGTGCTTTCCTCTCCTGAGGACAATGGAGGGAAAAAGGCAGTGACCCACTATGAGGTCAAACAATGCAACAATCATTTTTCGCTGTTGGAACTTCGACTTGATACTGGAAGAAGAAACCAAATCAGGGTGCATTTGCGAGAGTTGAAGCATCCTGTGGTTCATGACCCCATGTATGGCTACAAAGAGGACCGTGCTCCCATCAATCGATTGGCGCTTCATGCTTTCAAGTTGTGTTTTTACCATCCAATAACGCGAAAACGTATGGAATTCGAGACACCATATCCTTCCAGTTTCCTGAAATTAATGGAGGAATAACCCTTTTGCAAAAATAATATTCTTTGATATCCGTTATAATTTATACATGATGAGGTTTGTAAAAAATATGGTGTTGTTTGTGGCGCTACTATGTATCGGCAAAGGCATGGCTGTGGCGCAGGAGGACTCTACCCAAACGAAATCGAAACTACAACCTCATTTTATGGTTGGTACTGGCGTGTGGTCGAGTGGGGGAGAGGTGAGGCCTTATACTACCACAGGTGCGCAGCTGGACTATACTTTCAACGACAAGTGGACTGTTACGGGAGGTTTCATGGTCTATAACGAGTGGAACCAGAACCATTACATGATTCAAGGGCGCAGTCCCCGTTCGTATGCGCCGCGCAAGAATAACTCCTCTTTGATTGCCTTGAATGCAGGCGTGCAGTATAATTTCAATGACCGATTGAGTCTCGCCTTTTCAATATATCACCTTGGCGGGGAGATGATACCTTGGTGGATGCCCACCACAAGTGTTCCCTTCAACGTGAGCGTTACCGGGTTTTCGGCCGAATTGCAGTATAAGTTGAGAAACGACAGCTACCTGAACTTCTATCTTTCGTTTTATAGAGACAATTTAGGTACCATGGGCATCCCGCTGTATCCATTCTACGATTCACCGTGGTACATGAACCGAACCTTGCAAAATCCATACGCCCCATTTTTCAGAGGTTGGTACTATTATTGAAAAAGTCAAAAAAAATTTGAAAAAATCGATTTTTTCTATATAATATCTCCATTCAACGAACAAAATAAAATAACTACAATTCATCAGAGCAAAAATGGAATACAATTCGCAACGAGAAAAACTTACTTATTCTGACTATGGACGAAATGTGCATAAGTTGATAGCCTATGCAAAAACTATCGAGGACAGAACGCAACGTACCAAGGTAGCGGAGGCTATTGTGAGCGTGATGTCTCTGGTGAATCCAAAAGTGCGCGAACAGAGCGAATGGCATAGAAAGTTGTGGGATCATTTAATGATTATCTCCAATTGGGAATTGGATGTGGATTGTCCTTACGAATTGGAACGTGATGTCAACGGAAAATTTACTCCCCAATCATTGCCTTATCATACTCAATCCATTCGTTTTCGCCATTACGGAAGAAATCTCGAGCAGATGATTCAAAAAGTGTCGGAGATGGAAGACGGAGAGGAAAAGACCGCCTTGACGGAAATGATTGCGCACACCATGAAACGCCATTATCTTTCGTGGAACCGCGACACCGTAGAAGATCCTCTCATTGTTACGCAATTGAGCACTTTAAGCGAGAACAAACTGAACTTAAGGTCGGATTTTGTATTTGACCATGACTATACCGCTGCGCCTCAGCAAACCGTTAATTTCAAGAAAAAGAAAAGAAAAAAGAAATCAAACCATCTTTCCGACAAGGCATGATTTCCGTTTTACCCTTTGTGATAACCTCAATACCTCATTAATATGGCAAGTTTTGAAATAATAGGTGGCAACCGTCTTAATGGTGAAATCACACCCCAGGGTGCCAAGAATGAAGCATTGCAAGTTTTATGTGCAGTTTTGCTAACCAACGAGAAAGTCAGGATAGAGAACATTCCCGACATTCGTGATGTAAACCGACTTATAGAGTTGCTTGCCATGTTGGGCGTAAAAGTGCGCAAAGATGGCAAAGGTGTCTATGAATTTGAGGCTTCTGAGGTGGATCTTTCCGTATTGCAGTCCAAAGACTATGCCGTCAAGGCGGCAGCTTTGAGAGGCAGCATTATGTTAGTGGGTCCGCTGTTGTCGCGTTATGGCATCGCATCTGTTCCCCAGCCGGGCGGCGACAAGATCGGTCGTCGTCGTTTGGATACCCATTTCCTCGGCATGGAGAAGCTGGGCGCAAAGGTCGAATATAAGATTAATGGTTATCAGGTGAGTTCCAAGAGCCTGAAAGGATGTTACATGCTTTTGGACGAGGCGAGCGTTACCGGTACCGCCAATATCATCATGGCCGCAGTGCTTGCCGAAGGCGAGACCACCATCATGAACGCCGCTTGCGAACCTTACGTCTATCAGCTGTGCAATATGCTCATCTCTATGGGTGCCGACATATCGGGAGTGGGATCTAATCTATTAACCATCCGTGGCGTGAAAACGTTGCATGGATGCACTCATCGTTTGTTGCCCGACATGATTGAGGTTGGTAGTTTCATTGGCATGGCCGCCATGACAAGAGGTGACCTCACCATCAAAAATGTGGAAGTGAAGCATCTGGGTTTGATTCCACAGGTTTTTCGTCGTTTGGGCATAGAAATATGGCAGCGTGGCGACGATTTGTACGTTCCTTCGCAGGAGCACTATGAAATTGAGCATTTCATGGATGGTTCTATCATGACCATCGCCGATGCACCATGGCCAGGATTCACTCCCGACCTTATCAGTATCGCCCTTGTAGTGGCTACACAAGCCAAAGGCAGCGTGTTGATTCATCAGAAGATGTTCGAAAGCCGACTTTTCTTTGTTGATAAGCTCATCGACATGGGAGCGCAGATTATACTGTGCGATCCACATAGGGCGACGGTCATCGGCCTCGACCGTGACCATAGTCTGCGCGGAGTGCGCATGACCAGTCCTGATATCCGTGCCGGTGTGGCATTGCTGATTGCCGCTTTGGGCGCCGAGGGAAAGAGTCGCATAGACAACATTGAGCAGATAGACCGTGGCTATGAAAACATCGACGAGCGTCTGCGTTTGCTTGGTGCGGAAATCCAACGTATCAACGAATGACAAATGTAAATTTACAATTGTATAATTGTAGAAACTAATAAAACTAAAATAAGACCGTGTTTGACTTTTTAAAAAAGAAGAAATCACCTATCCCATTGTTTGAGGCACTGGGAACAGATATGCACTGTCATCTGATACCTGGAGTAGATGACGGTTCTACAAGCATAGATGAAACATTGTCGTGTTTGCGTATCATGCAGCAGGCAGGATATCACAAACTTTACCTCTCTCCGCATTTCAATCCTCCACGGTATGCCAATGACGAAGACGACATCAAGTCTCGTTTTGAGGAACTCAAGGCGGCTGTTGTGGCAGATCCTGAATTGAACATAGAACTTTTAGGCATTGGTGGCGAATACCGAATCGATGGTCAGTTTTTGGATCGTATGAACCAGAAACCTTTGCTTACCGTGGGCGGCCATAATCCCGAAGGCAACAAGGAGAGCTATCTTTTGGTAGAGCTTAGCTTGCATCAGCAGATGTTTGGCATCGATGAAATTATTTTTGAAGCACAGTCGAAGGGCTACGAGGTTATTCTCGCCCATCCAGAGCGCTATCCCTACCTTGCGGGCAATTCCAAGCTGCTTTCGCAACTCAAGGACCAAGGTGTGCTGTTTCAGGTAAACGTGTTGTCGATGTCGGGTTTCTATGGGCAGCCGGCATTCGAAAAATCTATGGACTTGATTCGTCGAGGCTGGGTGGAGTTGTTGGGCACCGATATGCACAACACCATCTACGCCAATGCATTGTTGGAGGCAACGCTCAACCGCAACATTCAGAAAGTTCTGGAAAAATATACCTTCATGAACAGCAAATTTTAACCATTCCCCCAGTGTACAATTGTCAAAAGAAGCTTGTCGTGTTGTTGTAGGTTTGCAGTTTGTCATTCATAAAATGAATAATAGTTAATTCGCTATTTACTGATTATTAATATTTTATATAATGAATTCCTTAGAAAGTGTTTCTCCCGTAGATGGTCGCTATCGTAGCAAGACCGAATCTTTGTCAAAATATTTCTCCGAAGGCGCGTTGATTCGCTACCGTGTAAAGGTTGAAGTGGAGTATTATATCGCGTTGAACAATCTGTTGAACGGTTCCTGCAAGGATGCCGAGCAGATGCGTGACATCTATCGCAATTTCTCTCTTGAGAATGCGCAGGAAGTCAAGGACATTGAAAAGACTACCAACCACGACGTCAAGGCTGTGGAGTATTTCCTCAAGCGTCAGTTCGACGCCAAGGGTATTTCCGGCAACCGTGAATTTATCCATTTCGGACTTACCTCGCAGGACATCAACAATACTTCCGTTCCCATGTCGATGAAGGACTGCCACGAGGAGGTTTTGCTGCCCATGTATGAGAAAATCTACGCCATTGTAGCCGAGAAAGCCGAAGAGTGGAAGACCGTTCCTATGTTGGCCCATACACACGGTCAGCCCGCTTCTCCTACCGCTTTAGGCAAAGAGTTGCAGGTTTTCGCCTATCGTCTGCGTCAGCAGATCGACCTTTTCAAGACTATTCCTTTCTCCGCCAAGTTTGGAGGCGCCACGGGCAACATGAACGCCCATCGCGTGGCTTATCCCGACGTGGATTGGCCTTCGTTTGCCAACAAGTTTGTTTCCGAGCAGCTAGGTTTGCAGCGTCAGCAGTTCACCACCCAGATTGAGAATTACGACTATATGGCGGCCTATTTCGACAATTGCAAGCGCATCAACGTCATTCTTACCGACCTTTGTCGCGACATTTGGATGTACGTCTCCATGGAGTATTTCAAGCAGCGCATCAAGGCCGGCGAGGTAGGAAGCTCCGCCATGCCTCACAAGGTCAATCCAATCGATTTTGAGAATGCCGAAGGCAACTTGGGTCTCGCCAATGCTATCTTTGAGCATCTGAGCCACAAACTTCCTATCTCTCGCCTCCAGCGCGACCTAACCGATTCTACGGTGACCCGCAATATTGGCGTTCCTATCGCTCACACAATGATTGCTTTGGCTTCCATTGAGAAGGGTATGGGCAAGCTGATTCTCAATGAGCAGGCGCTTTACAACGATTTGGAGGACAACTGGGCGGTTGTCGCAGAGGCCATCCAGACCATCTTGCGTAGTGTGGGCTATCCCAATCCTTATGAGGCCCTCAAGCAGCTCACCCGCACCAATACCAAGGTTACGGCTCAAACTATCGCCGACTTTGTAGAGACGCTGGATGTAGAGGAGTCTGTAAAGGCTCGTATCCGTCAAGTTACGCCGCACAACTATTTGGGTTATACGGTGTAGCTGATTTGTTGATTTGAGAGGACGCTTTAAGCTTAAAACTGTAAACTTAAAACTTTTATAATCAATTTTACCGCACGACATATTAGGCCCTATGGGGGATGGATGCTGCTCTTTTTGCTTGCGGGAGCGCTGAGCGTGGTCTTTTCGATGGCCACGGCGTTGAGTGTTTCCGATTTTCTGAGTCTGCTTTTCGACAAGGCGGAATCGGAACTTCCCGCAGCGAGCAATTTGTTGTCGTTGGCACTCAATAAGCTATACGTCTATCTCATCTCGTTTGGACAGATGAAGGCGTTGTTGCTTTTCTCGTTGTTGGTCTTTTTGCTCTATACCTTTAAAAACGTTTTTGGCTATTTCTCTTCATTGTTGCTTTCCGTCATCCGTTCCAAAGTGGTGCGTGACGTTCGCAACGAGTTGTTTGCCAAATCGATGAGACTCTCTGCCGCCTATCATAGTCGCAGCAAGAAAGGTGATGTTTTGGCACGTTTTGGAAGTGACATCACCGAGTATGAAGAAAACGTCATCGTCTCCATTCAGGCATTGCTCAACGCAATCATTTCCATTGTGTTGTACCTTGCTATGCTTTTCTACATCAACTTGCCTTTGACACTTTTCGTTTTTGCGATGTTGCCTGTGGTCATTTTTGGCATTTCGGGGTTGTCGCATAGGTTGCGTAGGCAGTCGAAGGAACTGCAGGAGCGCAATTCACGGCTGGTTTCGTTGATTGAGGAGTCGATGGAAGGATTGAAAATCATCAAGGCCTACACTGCTATCGAGTTTTCAAACCGCCGTTTTCAATCTGAAAACAAGCAATATACGCAGCTGCGCAACAAAGTCTATCGTCGCATCGACCTCTCCTCGCCAGTAAGCGAGTTTCTCAGCAGCGTGGTTGTGATAGGCATCTTGCTTTTTGGTTCCTATTTGATTTTCAGTGGAAAGGGAAACCTCTCGCCGGAGATGTTTGTTTCATACATCATGATGTTCGTACTCATGATTCAGCCCGCCAAAGAGAGTTCCAAGGCGTTCTCCCAAATCAAGAAGGGAAGGGCTTGCGTGGAACGTTTGGAGAGTTTTTTGCAAGAACCCAACGAAGAACCAGTAACTATCGACGGCAAGCCTTTCGAGGGCGTTCGGCAGTCCATAGATTTCAGTGATGTAAGTTTTCAATACGTTGAAGGTCATCCTGTTTTGGAGCACCTCTCGTTTACTATTCCGCATGGCACAACGGTTGCGTTGGTGGGCAGTTCTGGATCGGGAAAATCTACCATCGCCGACCTCCTTTCGCGTTTTTATGACCCCACGGAAGGGAAGATTCTCATAGACGGAACGCCACTGACGGATTTTCGTATAGACCAGCTTCGACAGCATATTGGTGTGGTTGCGCAAGATGCTTTGTTGTTTAACGACACTATCCGAAACAATATCGCCTATGGTTGTCCTGATGCAACTTTCGAGGAAATTGTGGAGGCAGCCCGTATCGCCAATGCGCATGATTTCATTTCGGCCATGCCGCAAGGTTACGACACCCAGTTGGGCGATAATGGCAGCGGCCTTTCGGGAGGTCAGCGGCAACGAATTTGCATAGCCCGCGCCATCATCCGCAATCCCGATATCTTGATTCTCGATGAAGCCACTAGTGCTTTGGATTCCGAATCGGAGCGTCTCGTGCAACAGGCTTTGGAGAACGCCCTTAAAAATCGTACCGCCCTTGTCATCGCCCATCGCATCTCTACCATTGTGGGAGCCGACAATATCATCGTGCTCGAACGCGGCGGCATTGTCGAGCAGGGAACCCATCAGCAGCTTATCCAAAATCACGGTCGTTACCACGAACTGTGCTATATGTTAGAACAATGAAAGGCGATGGTTTATATAAATCTTTTGAATCTGCCGCAAAGTTCAAATATGTGCTCTTGATGGCAATGCTTTTCGTATTGTCAAGCGCCAAGGCGCAAGTGATTGACACTACAGGATGCTATATACGTGATCCGTTGCCAACCACGGCTTGTATTCCCATTGTGGCAACCGTCGATTCAACGACGCAGTTTGTAGAACTATCGTGGCATCCTAGTCCCGACACCGACATCATGGGTTACCGTATCTGTATAGAACGCAACCAGTTGTGGTTCGACTACGACACTGTTTGGGGAGCCACCGACACCACCTATATCTGTACAGATCTCAGTAGTTTGGTGTCCAATCGGTTCCGAATAATGGCGTTCGATTCCTGTCTCAAAGGAAGCACCCTTTCCGATCCCATTGGCAACTTGGTGTTGCTTACGGGATGGGATTCCTGCAGTCGCACGCTTACGCTTTCGTGGGGCGAAGGCTTTGAGCCTGAATGGGTGGCACATTACGAGTGTCGTTATACAATAGTGTATGCCGATGCTTCTACCAGCTATCAAGTGGAGACTATTTCTCCAACAATTCATACAAAGAGCCTTTTTGTAGATAGTGGTGTCGTTGCGGTGCGTAGCAGTATTGTTGCGGTGGATGATTTGGGATTGCGGTGGTCACGGTCCAACAATAAGAACCAGCGTATGGAGGCGTGGTATCCATGCAACTCCAATACGCCAACGCCTCCCGATAGTATTCCAGAAGGGCCTCAGGTAGAGGTATTTTGCCCCAATGTCTTCACGCCTTCTTTGTCCACAAACAATCTCTTCAAACCTGTCATCGACCATCCGGAATATATTTCCAGTTACGACTTGATTATCTTTAATCGACAAGGTATCAAAGTTTTTTCCACTAAAAATCCCGCCCAATCGTGGGATGGAACAAGCAATGGCGTTTTGCTTCCGCAAGGCGCTTATGTTTACCGTATTCATTTTCAGCAGGCTGGATATGGAGCCAAGACTTTGGTGGGAAGTGTGCTGTTGTTAAATTAAAAGTGAAAAGTAGAAATGAGTGATTTGACGTAGTGTCGATTCACCATTCACTAAATAACATTTCAATATGAAAATAGCCTTATATCATAAAAGCGAGAGTCAGAGTACCATTCAGGGGTTGGATAGCCTCAAGATGGTGCTTTCGGCGCATGGCATTTCTTACATTTCTGTTGCTGATACTTTGCCTGCTGATATTGATTTTCTGTTTTCCATTGGTGGTGACGGAACGTTGCTATCTTCGGTTCATTTGGTGGGCAACAAAGGCGTTCCCATTGTGGGAATCAATTTCGGACATTTGGGCTTTCTTACTACAGCGGGTGTCGATGATTTGGAAACTTTGGTTTCTGACCTTCAGGCACGCCACTATTCCATTGAGCAGCGTACACTCTTGCAGGCTACCAGTACCGATAATCCGCAGCAGACATACTTGGCACTCAACGAGGTGGCGCTTCATCGTGCCGCTGAGGTGATTTTGTTGCAGACGCAGGTATATGTGAACAACAATCTTGTTTCCAATTATATAGGTGACGGATTGATAGTCGCTACGCCTACGGGTTCAACGGCTTATTCGCTCAGTTGCGGTGGTCCAATCCTTACACCCGACAGCGGCTGCTTTGTGATTACTCCTATCGCGGCGCATTCCCTTTCGTTGCGTCCTATGGTGGTGCCCGACACGGCGACCATCCGGTTGGTGGCGGACTTGCGAGGCAATGGGATTTGCATGAGTGCCGACTCGGAGATGAACACGCTGCAGGGAGGCTCGGTGGTGGAGATCAAGCGTGCCGACTTCTGCATCAATCTATTGCGTCTGCATCATCATACCTTTTTTACCGCAATGCACGAAAAACTGCAATGGGGATCTATTTAGTTAAGAGTTAAGAATCCTAGTCACCAGTCATTAATTACTAGTCACTAAAAAACATGTTCCTCCTCTTTGCCATACTACTTGGTGCCGCCTATAGCGCGTTGCTTTATTGGTTCCGCAAGGATGCTTATAATCAGGCGGGAATCTCCCCAAAGGCGCGTTGGTTGCTTTCGGCGTTGCGATTTATTACCGTTTCGCTCATCGCCTACCTGTTGATTGGTCCTTTGGTGAAGCGGGAGGTGCATCAAGAGGAGAAACCTATCATTGTTTTGGCGCACGACAACAGTCGCTCGCTCAATTACTGCAAAGATTCCACGTTCTACGCCGATTCGCTTCCTGAAAGTTTGGAGTTGTTGGTTTCGAAGTTGGAAAAATCGTTCCGCGTGGAACGTTGGAGCTATGATGCTCAGCCCTCAAGAGTTGTGGCTTTCGACGGCGTTTCCGACGGTGCTTCTACCAATATTGGCGCTACACTCTCGCAGTTGGCTGACCAGTATGTGGGGCAGAACCTCGGCGCCATCATCCTTACTTCCGATGGCATTTACAACAGTGGTCCCAATCCTATTCCCGTGGCCGAATCCGCTGCCATCCCACTTTTCACTGTGGCGTTGGGCGACACCGTGCCACAGCGTGACGTTGCCATCATTGACCTCAAGGCCAATTCGGTAGTCTATAAGGGAAACAGCTTTGCTTTGCAGATTCAGTTGCGTGCCACCCACCTCAAAGGACTTTCCTCGCGCCTTGTGGTCACATCTTCGGGCAAGACGCTGTTTCAAAAACAGGTGGCTTTCCAAGAAGAGGACCAAATTCTTTCCGAAGAGGTGGTACTTGATGCCAAAGAGGTTGGTTTGCAACATTATGAAATAGCGCTAGCACCTTGTCCCAACGAACGTTCGCTGCGCAACAATCGTCGCACCATTACCGTCCAGGTGGTGGATGGAAGCGAGAAAATTGCCATCATCGCTGCCGCGCCGCATCCCGACATCGCAGCACTCAAGCGTTCCATTGAGACCAACCAGAACTATGAGGTTGAAACTTTCCTCGCTTCGCAGCTCAAGGGCATGAACGATCCGCATCTGAATGGCTGTTCGCTGATTATCTTCCATAACCTTCCTTCGAAGGTGGCACCCTTCTCAAATCAACAAACCAACAAACCAGCAAATCAACAAATCCCTTCCATCTACATTCTTGGAGCGCAGACCGACCTTGCCGCTTTCAACTCGCTGAAACTGGAACTTACCGTTTCCACGCGCCTTGCCAAGCAGACCGAGGTTACTGCACGCTACAACGCTTCTTTCGCCTCTTTCTCGCTCGACCAAGGAACCATCGACCAGATTGAGCAGTTTCCGCCACTCAAGGCGCCTTTTGGAAATTATGAATCAAGCCCCAACCTACAGTCGCTCTTTACTGCGCAGATTGGCAATGTGGGCAGCGGTCAGCCCCTGGTGGCTTGTCTGCAAGACGGTGCGCGCCGTGTGGCAATCGTGGTAGGCGAGGGACTGTGGAAATGGCGTCTTTATGACTATCAAGCCAATCAGTCGTACGAACATTTCGACGAACTTATCGCAAAGACAATCCAATACACCTCGTTGCGAGTAGATCGTGACCGTTGGAGCGCCCGTTCGCAGAGCTCTTTCGCTCCCGGAGAGCCTGTACAGATTTTCGCACGGCTCTACGACGACAACTATCAGCTTACCAACGCTCCCGATGCGGAACTGTCTATTAGTCAAGATAAATCCTCAACTCAACAATTCAACAACTCAACAACTCAACAACTTTACTCCTTCAATCGCTCGGGCAACGAGTATGCGCTCAACCTTGGCACGCTCCCTGCTGGCAAATATCATTTTATCGCCAAAACTACTTTCAACCGCCAGGATCTCACTAGTGAGGGAAATTTTGCCGTGGAGGATTTCGACCCCGAAGCGGCTGTTCTCACCGCCAACCACTCGCTTCTCAACACCCTCGCCGCAACCACGGGCGGTGTGATGGTTTCGCCGCGGCAACTCGACCAACTACCACAACTGCTTCAGCAGCAGCCCAGCATCAAAACCGTTCGCTATTCACACACCCGCTACGTAGAACTCCTCAACTTGCCTTTATTGCTTGTTCTGTTGCTCTTGCTCCTTGCTGCCGAATGGATGCTCCGCCGCTATTTTGGGGAGGTGTGATTAGTGACTAGAATTCTTAAAACATAATACTTAAAACTTAAAACTCATAACTCTCCTTGTCTCGTTTTCTGAAAGATAGCTCCACCCTCATAGGAGGTAACGTGATTGCCCAAGGCATTACGGTGCTTTCCTATTTCCTGCTTTCGCGGCTTTACACCACCGCGGAGTTTGGCGCTTTCAACAGATTCTACAGCTATGTGGAGATACTGATCATTTTCTCTACGCTGCGCTACGAACTGGCTACGCCTATAGCCGCCACACCCCGTGAAGCTGCCGCTGTAGCCCGTCTTTCGCTCATCCTTAACACTGTTTTTTCGGTGTTGCTTTTTCCGCTCATCTTGCTGTTGCCCAAGACATGGCTTCCTCCGTTTGCGTTGTTGCTTCCGTTGATGGTATTTTTCTGTGGTACTACGCGCGTTTATACGGCGCTTTTCAACCGTTTTCGAGAATTTCGGCAGAATGCCACCTCGGTGGTTGTAACCTCCACTACGGGCGTGGTTGCCAAGATTTTGCTCGCCTTCAAGTCTTTGACCCATACTGTGGGCTTGCCGTTGGGAACGGTGTTGGGACAAGCCGCTGGCAATGTCAATTATTTGCTACGGTTGCGCAGGTTGTGTCTGCCACGTCGCACCACAAAGGAAGAGTTCCGAGAAGTGTCGCATAAGTTCAGCAACTTTGCCAAGTTCACCACTCCCAAAGACCTCATCAACAGTCTTTCTCACAACTTGCCCATCATCTGGTTGCCGCTTGCCTTTGCCGTTCCCGATTCCGCTATCGGACTTTTCGGCATGGCGCTCACATTCACTTTCCGACCCGTCAACATCCTCAACAACGCCTTTGAGCAGGTGCTGTATGTGCGTGCCGCCGAAAAGGTTCGTCGGAAGGAATCCATCTGGCACGATATCCGCAAATTTATCTTGGTGCTCAACGCCTGCGCCCTACCGCTGTTTGTAGTGGCGTTTTTCATTGCCGAGCCGGCAGCCACTTTCTTTTTTGGCGCACATTGGGAAGGTTGCGGCTACTATATCCGTTGCCTTTTGCCGTGGGTGTATGTCATGCTTACTTCCACATCGCTGATGTTCTTCGCCAATGTCTTTGGGCGCCAACATACCGAATTCCGTTTCTATCTTGTGCTATTCCTCTTGCGCATCGCAGCGTTGGTGGTCGGCATTGTACAGCATGATTTCCAATTGGCCATCCTGCTCTTCTCCGTAGTCAGCGCCATCGTTTCTATTGCATTGTTTGTGTGGTATATGCGGATTATAAAGGAGTACGAAATAGAAATCAAAGAACAATAAAAAATCAATCCCACATTAAAATCTACATTCAATGAAAAGTTTGCCCTATATTCTTGTTGCAGCCCTTTTGTTGGTGGGTTGCAAAAGCAAGATTAAAGAAGTTCAACAAGTTGATACGATTGTGTCGCAGCAGATTGAAAAAGGCGACTTGCTTTTTGTGGGCCTTCCCATGAATTACCTCGAAGACGACATGTCGTCGGCCATTGCCTCTGCCACGGGCAACGGTGATACCAATTTCATCCACACGGCAATCTTTGATGTTGATGAGCAAGGAAAGATCTGGATTATCGACGCCACCATCAAGCATGGCGTGGATCGTTATCCATTGGATACATTTTTGGTCGATTTCACCCTTCCCGACGGCAGCTATCCCTATTTCCAGGTGATGCGGTTGAAGGATAACAGTCGTGCCGCGCAGTATGTGTCGAATGCTTTGCGTTTTGTGGGAGAGGAGTATGACGTGAACTTCCTGCCCGACAACGGCAAGCATTATTGCACCGAGTTGGTCTATGACGCATATGTTGACGACACAGTGCATCGGTTTGCCGCCAGTCCGATGAATTTCAAGAACAAAGAGGGCGAATTTCCCTCCTATTGGGAAAAACTTTTTGGTGCCATCAACAGTCCCATCCCGCAAGGTCTTCCCGGTACCAATCCGCAAGAAATGCGCCAAGATTCAAACCTCGAAAGGGTGGAGGTGGATATTATCCAAAAGTGATTTGACCTCCAAATAAGGGTGTCTTTTTATTCCCTAATGGCTTCAAATAGTTTTTTGAAGCTGTTGATTCCTTCCTCAAGATTGTCAATAATCTCTGCAGCTATTTCATCTGGGTCGGGTAGGTTATCCAAATCGGTCAGACTTTTATCCTTCAACCAGAATATATCGAGATTCGTTTTATCACGGGCTATCACCTCGTCGTAGGTAAACTTACGCCAGCGGCCTTCTGGATTTTCTTCGCTCCACGATTCCACACGTTTGTGACGGTTTTCGGGATTATAGCATTTTATAAAGTCTGCCAAATCCTCGAACGTCAGCGGTGATTTTTTCAATGTATGGTGAATATTTGTACGGTAGTCGTAAATCCAAATATCCTTGGTCTGCACTTCCTTGCTTGCTGGACGATTATCGAAAAACAACACATTTGCCTTCACTCCATTTGCATAGAAAATGCCCGTAGGCAATCGCAAAATCGTGTGCAATTCTGTAGCTTTCATAAGTTGCTTGCGAATCTCCTCACCTGCTCCACCTTCGAACAACACGTTATCTGGCAAAACTACGGCTGCCTGCCCAGTTACTTTTAGTAACGTCTTGATGTGTTGCAGGAAATTCAACTGCTTATTGGAAGTCGTTTCCCAAAAATCCTGACGGTTGTAGCTCAAATCCTCTTTTTCTATTTCTCCATCTTCGTTGGTAATGGTTATGCTACTTTTCTTTCCGAACGGAGGATTGGTTAGCACATAATCGTAACGATTGCCATTGTCCGCCACCAAGGCATCGTTTGGCGAAATGAAATCCTCGCTGTCCAACTCGCCTATGTTGTGCAAATACAGGTTCATCAAACATAAACGGCGCGTATTGGCTACAATCTCGTTTCCGAAGAAGGTTTTCTTTTTCAGGAATTGCTTTTCGTCTTTATTTAATGATTGTCCTGCCAGATAATCGTACGATGCGAGGAAGAAGCCACCTGTTCCACAAGCTGGGTCAATAATTGTTTTCTGTGGTTTTGGACGCACACACGCTACCATTGCCTTTATCAATGCACGAGGTGTAAAATACTGACCTGCCCCACTCTTGGTGTCTTCGGCATTTTTCTCCAACAGACCTTCGTAAATCTTGCCTTTTACATCAGAGCCCATCAGCGACCAGTTTTCACGGTTAATCATCTCAATGACGCGAAGCAGTTTGGCCGGATCCTGAATCTTGTTTTGGCTCTTGGTGTAGATTTGGCCAAGCATACCTTTCTCGGTGCCAAGGCTGCGGAGCATCTGCACATAATAGGCCTCAAGTTCCGCACCGCGTTTGCTGACGAGTGTCTCCCAGTCGCACAATTCGCCATTGGCTATTTCGTGGCCTTCGGCGTCTTTCAGATGCGGGAAATGCAAACCTTTGCTGTAGGGCGGTTTGTTCATTTCGTCTGCCATTTTCAGGAAGAGCAGGTAGGTGATTTGTTCCAGATAATCGCCATAGCTGACGCCGTCGTCGCGCAGCACGTTGGCCATATTCCAAATTTTCGAGATGATGGTTGAATCGGTCATTTTGTGTAGAATTTATCTTCTTTCCAATTTTTCGGGTTGTTATCAATATAGGTCTGTATTCTGTTGAATGCAATATCGTTGCGAACAATGTTTTCGTAATATCCTGATTGCCAGGCAAAATCAAAACCCATGCGATGGGCATGTTTCGAAACCGCCGATTTGTATGAACCCACGATGGATGACAATGTATGCGAACCCTGATTTTGAAACCGTTTTTGTCCAATGGTTTTTTGGGATGATTGGTTTTGTTGGGATTGTGCGGGGGCCGGTTGCGGGGCCGGTTGTAGATACAACGCATGCGTTGTATCTACGTTCCCGTTCCCATTCCCGTTATCGTTGTTCCCGTTGTTCCCATTGTTATCGTTTCCATTATCCGAATACGTTGTATCAACGGTAATTGCGCACGTGTTTTCGTTTTCCGTTTTCCCAATATATTCGGTTATTGCGACAATGCCGTGGATATGATTGGGCATAACGACAAATGCCGCCAATTCGATGCCGTCGAAATGGTTTTTCAATTCATGCCACAACACATCGGCGATGACGCCGACAGGCGACAATTGCATTTTGTCATTAATGATTTCGCCAAACGAATGTCCGCGTCCTGATGTGCAGATGGTGACAAAATATTTGCCACGCCATCCGTAATCCCAATTCTGCAAACGGATGGATGTTGACCTGTATTTGTTTTGAAATTTATCGTTTGACATTGTCTGTTTTTGATTTTTTAATTATTAACGTGCCACACCACGAAATCGCATTTACGTGTGGTCGTTATGGAAAATGATGATATTACGGCGGTTGGGATTGGGACAAACGTGGTTGGGGTTGGGATTGGGATTGGGACAAACGTGGTAGAGACAACGCATGCGTTGTCTCTACGGTATGCGTTACCGCCACGGTATGTACCGCAAAAATATTCATCGCCACAACGGTTCACGATTCCATCATGGCATGTGACACCATCACGATGTACCACAAAACGATCATTGTTATTCGATTGTATGTAATACCTGTATGCCAAAATCATTTCGTTTTTCACATTCACCATCTACACCAATTCCCCGCTAAACGCCTTTTTCAGAATGCTCTGCCGCAATGCCTCGGATTGCTGCAACGATTCGGCGATGTTTTTCTCCATCACATCGCAAGCCGATAATCGGGTTTCGATTTCTTGAGCTATGCGCTGCTGTTCGGGAAGAGAAGGTAGATAGATTTCAATTGATTTTAACGATTGACCTGTAAGATGTTTAATCGTTGTTCCTGTGAAATATTTCTCAAGCAATCCATTTTGAGCATAATGATAAAACAGATAATAGACATATTTATTTAAAACAGATGGTTTTAACCTAATTCTATGCAAAGCTTTTTGAATTTTCATATTTTGTGCTTCACCATTCCAAATTGCACATCTTCCTGGCTCGCCACCTTCACACATTATCAAATCACCATTTTGTAAGCCATATCTTTCTTGCTCGGAATCTTCAAAACGCATTTCTAACAAATCGTCCAAATCAAAACTGCCCCAACGGACATTTACATTTCTCAAATAAGGTTGATAAATCCCTTTGTTTTTATTCTTATCCAACATTTTGCCCAAACACATTTCCGCCACCTCTCCCAACTTCACTTTCTCCCACTTCTCACTACCTTTAGTCAAGCAATCATTCAGCACGGCCTGGCGATAGACTTTAAGTTGTTGCTGTGCGGTTTTTAGTTTTTCCACGCCTTTGTCCAACTCGGCGAAGAGGGTTTCTATGCGGGTGACTATGAGGTGCTGGGTGGGTTTGTCAATATCAGGTATTTCAAAATTCCACAACAAATTTGGTTCAATATGCGGTATTCCAACTCCTCGTGGATTACTATTCAGAATTTTGTATTTAGATTGAAGAAAATAGAAAAGAAAATCATTAGTATATTTCTCACTACTGATTTTTGCAAGCGTTGAACCAATTGCACCTTCAACACCACGACCAACAAAACCACAGCGCGCACCATCCCAAACAATCAAAACATCATCAGGTTTGCAAAAAGTGCAATTTTCACCATCGGTAAAATTGTCGATGATGCCTTTATCAAAGGCTTTTATATCAACGTATGGAATTTCAAAACCTTCCGTTTTCTCTTTGGAAACGGATTTAGGTTTCTTACCTTTGGTGCTTTGGGCTATTTCGGAAAGTTTGTATGTAATCATTATTTAATTAACCCGTTTAGTTTTTTATAATACCTTTCAAAGGTATTCAACCATTCTTGAAGTTTTTCATATGTTGGAATCTGTCTATTTAACGCTGCAGCCTGATCATGCACCCAATTAGAACAATCCGTCATGCCAATTTCTAATTCTGTATATAACTCATGCGTAAATGGTGCTTTGTTAAGTCTTTGTGTCTGTATTGCAGGATTAAATCTTTGAATAGCTCCATTAAACAAGTATTCTTCAACGCAATGTTCCCAACTTTCTCTTAGTAATTCACACCATTTTTTTACATTATCAACATAAGCATCTTGGTCTTCTCCCTCCGATAACTTTTTAATATTACTTTGAAGTTCATTTTTCAACTTTCCACATCTGTCCTTAACCTTCATCGCTATCCATGGTATTGTTGGTGAAATAATTCCTGGACTGTTGAAGTTTCTAATAGAAATCTTTTTGCAATCTATCGCTTGTAGTTCCGCTTCTGTTTGTAATGCAACGAAAAATACAATATCATGAGTAAATACTATTACCTGTTTGTTTCGAGCTTCATCAACTAAACATTTTGCAATTATTTCACGCCTCTTATGGTCCATGGAATTTACAGGATCATCAAAAATCAATCCTTTTACCAAGTTGCCATTATATGAAGATTCGGTAAGAAAATCAGCTAAAGCAATAGCTCGTTGTTCTCCCTCACTCAAAATTTGGGAAGGTCTTCGTCCTCTTAAAATCAAATGCCGTTTCGTATTACCCTTAGAACTTTTATTTTGTATATCAATACCAAAGTTTGCTTGTAATTTCTCACATTGCTCATTGAAGATTCTAACATATGTATCAGAAACATATTCATTATACAACTCTTTCTGTTTATCTGTAATAAATCTTGTATTGATAGCCTTTCTATTAGCAAGTTCCACCCATTTACACTTTTCTAAAAAAACTTCAATATTAAGCAATAGCGTAGAAAGTTTTTCTTTATCGGAATATTCAGTATTTAGTTTTTCCAAATCAGAAATCCGTTTCTTTACACTGTCATAATTAAGTGCCTCTATCTCCTTTTCTATTTCACCATCATATTTATCAAAACAAGATGTATCAAAACTTATATTTTTTATGCTTTGAGAAATAATTTTGTTTGAAAAGCAAGATTTCAATTCTTCTTTTTGTCCTATTGCTTTTTGGGAGAAATCAACTATGCGTTCAATTTGTTCCGAATGATGTTTCTGTAGCCACTCAATTGTTTTAGGACTATTCTTTAAAATATCGCAATCTATTTTGTCGCAGAAAGCAACTTTACCATTAATCTTTTCTATTTGGTCCTTATGTATTTGTTCCACCTTGGAAGCTAACAGTTCCCAGTATTTCTGTATTAAACTAACAGACTCCTGAGTTAACGGTTGGTGGCATAATATACATACATCCCCTTCTTGCGGATAAGGATGGCTTTGCTCTTGTGCAAAAGAATATGCAGACACCATAAACTTTTTCCAATTGTCAGAACCCACATTCTTTATGTTCGGATGCTTGAGAAGTGAAATGTCTTGACTTAATCTTAGTTTTTCATTTTCGTTGAATTCTTCAATTAGTTTTTTGCATGCTTCTATTTCTTCAGAAGAGAATGCCTTGTTTAGATTTTCAATATGAGATTTGTATTCTTTAAGTTTTGTAGAAATAGTCTTTAACTCAGTTATAGCATCCTCTATTTTTATAGATTTAAGGTTGTTTAATTCAAGAAGTTCATTGTTGTGTTTTTGTTTATCATCCTCACTTATTGAAGCAATCTGCTTTATTCTGTTAATATCTGTATCAGCGTTTAATTTATCAATTTCTTGCTTCACTAATGTTTCTTGTTGAAAAAAGGATTTGAACGGATTCTCTGTCTTTCTATTTCTTATGTCAGCATCCAATAATGCAGAGAGTCTGTTTATCACTTCAAGAAAATCTGTAAAAAAAGAAAACGATTTTGGAATATAAGGCATATCGTTTTCTGCGTTCAAAATCACATCTGCTCCTTTTGTGTCAAAACACGAATATGATTTAAATTCCACATGACCTTCCTTATCTTGGAAACTAATGGGATATTCAGCAGTAGAATTTTTGAAGTAAAATTCCGCATTAGGTTGAGAGTTATTTTCTTCAGAATAGACATTCGGCAAAATTTCCTTATCTCCTTTTGACACAAAAGCATTATTTAGCAATCTAACATATCCAGATTTGCCTGCACCATTTTCTCCATATACTATTGTCAAGTTATCTCCAATAGGCAAACTTTGATTTTCTTTTAACTTGTTAACTCCAACAACATTAGCGATTCTACATAATTTGAAATCCTGAATAGAGTCATTATTTATTTGTAAAGCATCATAATTAAGTGATTCTTCTTCAACATCTTCACTATTTAATCCTACAGCTTTCAAATAATATTTATAAGATTTTTTTATAAAATCTTCATTATCCGAGTTTTCACATAGAATATTATATCCAACATATTGTTTCCAATATTCTTGGCCTTTCAGCCATTCAATTATTCTATTTACAATTGGTTCCATTATTCTTCTCCTTTCAAATACTTTTCCATCTCCTTGTCGAATTCGGAAATATACTCTTTGTCTTGGCAGATGCGGAAAATCTCATTTCAAAACTATTCCTACTTTTTTTCAACATTTAATAATTTCCACAAACGTAGAATCCATTTTCTCCGTCACTGCAATAGGAATATTTTCACATTGCAGTAATTCCTCTAACACTTTCCCTGAAGGATGCCCATAAGTATTGTTTGTTCCAAATGAAACAGGACAAATAAAAGACCCTTGTTTATGAAAGCCAAAACTAAAGTTAAATGAGTTTCTTGACCCATGATGTGGCACTTGAATGGTGCCAACACTCTGCCAATAATGCCGAAAAACATTATGAATTTGGACTTTATTAAAATCAGCATCGCCTGAATAAATACATGCTGGTTTATGACATAAGTCGTAAATATCAACGTAGTGATGATAGCGGTGGTATAAGTAATGCCAATCCCATAAACAATTGTAATAAGCATCAACAAAATGATAATGATGATTATCATGAAGAGGACCCGAGTACACTATCATGGAGTTTTCGTTAATGTTCCCGTCTATCTTTTCATAGATTCCTTTAATTTTCTTCCTGTTTTTTGTCAAATAACCAACATTCTTAAGATCCTGAATACTAATACTTTCTTTTATTAATTCGTCTTTCAACATTATTGAGCGTGTTGTATTCTCATAATTATATGGAATAAACACCCAGTCATTACTTGTATTTAATTGTATTTTGGCTCCACTGTCTATTGTTTGATTTGCCGAAAGATTTTCCAAATTAATAGATTCTTGATCATCATTAATGGGTGATTCGGATTGTTCTGTCGGATTGACATATACTATTCTTGCATCATCTCCAAAAAATGCTTGTGGTTCATCAATAAGTCGATTCAATTGAGCTGAATTTGCATGTAAATGATTGAAAGCCTTCAATAAAATCTTTTCATCATTATGCAATAAAGGTAACACGACATGTTTTATACTTTTGACTGAATCTCTTAATGTCCCTATCATTGAAACATGATCGTAGTCAAAATGAGAAATAAACAGTATATCTATTGTGTCATTTTTGTCAAAAGCCTGGCTGACAACCTTTTGTGCAGCTTTACTATTTTTCCAATTACCGCAATCATATACGATATTAAAATCAGGATGTCTTTCGGAATAGAAAGCTCCTTGGCCAACGGGATGGAATGTTCTTCGAATTTTGTTCATATTTTTATTCTGTTTCTTTACGCTACTAATACTTCATTCAATTCATTAATAATCTGTTCCATTTCATTTCCAAATAGCTGATACATCTTGCCACGTCCGCCTTGGGCGTCGAAGGGCGTGTAGTCCAAATCGTCAATATCAAGGTGATAACTGCTTATAATGTGGTCTTTAATCATCCGCAGCCAGTCAATTTGCTCCTGCGTAAAGCGGTTGCGGTTACCGGTGTGTTGGCGGAACAACCACGCATTAAAATTCTTATCTATCACACTATCGAACGCAGCCAGTGTTTTGTCTATTCCGCAAGCGTGGCGCACCAACGACACCAAGGCCGTAAGTTCAGCCTTTGGCTGGTTCGCTTTAACATTTTCAACAGCGCAATAGGCATCCCACACATACGAAGGGGCAAGCAACGGCTTGTCTTGCTTCAGTTTTTCGAGCAGTTCCTGCGCCATTTTCAGTGTGAGGTTGCGGCGATTGTAGGGCTGGTTGTAGAATATGCTCAATGCCATAATCTCGTCTTTGTGCTGCTCCAAATATTCGGCAAACGATTTAATGGTTTCCCTGGCTTTTTCCAAGGTAAAGGTATTAAAGCCGCTCCGCACAACAGTATCAATGTTTATCGTATCTATTTTCTGGTCGTGCAGGTTGCGAACGGTAACAATATATTCGTTCAATTCGCCATTGAACGTACTGCTGGCAACATTGGCAAGTTTTTGTTGCGCCTTTGAACGAATTTGTTCCTCTATGGCAGGCGTTATTTCCGATTGTGGAATTTTTTGCAGTTCCAACTGTGCCTCATCTTCAATCTTGTCTGCATCGAAAACATTCAACAATTCGGCACTCATCTGTCCCAAACTCTTTCCTTTTGCAAGGAATTCTATTTTCTCACGCTCCTTTTCGGAGACTTCCCTATTTAGGCGAATCAATCGGTTTGCCAGCGAAACAAACAAATCTTCTTCCACAACACCCATGGTTACAGCCCCCAGCAAATCCTTCAACGGGACTGTAGGCTTGCGCTCCAACGGGCGGCTGTCGGTTTTCTTTGTCTGCGTTACGCCAACAGCATCAACTATCACAAAGTGTGTTTTTGCCGAGGCGGTCTTGCTCACCAGTTGCAAGGAATCCTCGTTTATAGTTCTTGTTCCACGCCCTTTCATCTGTTCAAAGTAATTCGCACTGCGGACATCACGCATAAACAGCAGAACTTCAAGAGCCTTGACATCGGTTCCTGTTGCAATCATATCAACGGTAACGGCAATACGAGGATAATACTGATTACGGAAACGGTTCAGGACAGACTTCGGATCTTCGTCAATCTTGTAAGTTACCTTTTTGCAGAAATCGTTGCTCTCGTTGAACTCCTCGCGGACAATCTTGATGATATCGTCGGCGTGGCTATCGGTTTTGGCAAAAATCAATGTCTTGGGGACTTCGTACTGTCCGTTTTCATCATAGCGGTTCGGATATATTTCCTCCATCAACGCCTTGCGGAATTGCCTGATAACGGTACGAATCTGGCTTGGATTCACCACCGATTTATCCAAGTCGTTCTTTTTGTATTCTATATCCTCGTCAACCTGTTGCCAACGAGTCTTGCGGGTAGCCTTATCACGATAATCGATATGCCAGCCAGCCTTAATCAAACCGCCGTTTTTAGATATTTCCGTTTCTATGGTATAAACATCGTACGGCACATTCACGCCATCTACCACCGATTGCTCATAAGTATATTCACTCACGACATTTTCGTTGAAGAAACCGAATGTTCGTTTATCAGGAGTAGCAGTAAGACCAATCAGAAACGCGTCGAAATAATCCAAAACCTGTTTCCAAAGGTTGTAGATGCTTCGGTGACATTCATCGATTACGACAAAATCAAACTGTTCGATTGGAACCTTTGCCGTATATTCCACAGGAACAGCCTTTTGTTCCTTCAGTTTTTGTTGTAACCAAGTAGATTCATTAGGATTGTCGGTCTCTGCGCTTTCGTCCATCTCCTCGCCTTTCAAAATAGAATATAGGCGTTGAATGGTAGAAATGCACACTTGGCTATCATTCGCTATATAACTTGAATTCAAGCGCTGAACATTATACAATTCAGTAAATTTGCGGTTGTCGTCGTTCGGACGGAAATTCATAAATTCCTGCTCTGCCTGTTCACCCAAATTGCGGGTATCGACAAGGAATAAGGTACGTTTTGCCTTTGCGAATTTCAGCAGCCGATAAATAAACGTGATTGCCGTGAATGTCTTTCCTGCGCCCGTTGCCATCTGAATCAAAGCGCGAGGGCGATTGTTTTTGAAAGATTCCTCCAAATTCACAACAGCCTTAATCTGTGCCGGTCGCAAGCCGGTTTCATCCAATGTTGGGAAATCCTGCAATCTGCTACGGAGACTTCTTCCGTTACGAATCTATTCTGCGATAGTTTCAGGCTTATGAAAAGCAAACATCGGACGGCTACGAGGGTTCGGATCGCTATAATC
>JAGHVO010000035.1 GCA_018064245.1 Candidatus Colimorpha pelethequi | reverse complement strand
GTGCAACGTTTGTGATTGGCTCAAAATAAAACGTGAGTAACGTAACTCTGCTACCTCGATTTTTTTTTGTATATTTGCATTTTAATTGTATTATCTTATATTGTATAATAATCAAAAAACTAATTAATTATGACTCCTTCTCATATTGAACACATCGGTATCGCAGTTACCAACCTCGAAGAGGCTATCCGTTATTACGAAGACGTTATGGGCCTTAAATGCTACGCTATCGAGGAAGTTAAAGACCAGAAAGTGAAGACCGCTTTCCTTAAATGCGGTGAGGTGAAGATTGAACTTCTCGAACCTACCTGCCCTGAAAGCACCATCGCTTCTTTCATCGAAAAGAACGGCGGCAAGGGCGGTATGCACCACATCGCTTTCTGCGTTGATGACACCGACCAGGCTTTGAAGGATGCTGAAGAAAAGGGCGTACGCCTTATCGACAAGCAGGCTCGTGGCGGCGCTGAAGGTCTCCACATCGGTTTCCTCCACCCCAAGAGCACCCTCGGCGTTCTCACCGAACTCTGCTGCAAATAAAAGTGACCAGTGAGCTGTGAACGGTGAACTGTGTCCTGTGAACAGTGATTTGGGTTCATTCTCAATTCTCAATTCTCAATTTTCAATTTTCAATTTTCAATTCTCCATTCTCAGAATTTTCGGGTCCTAAGTCCTGTCGCTAAGGCTTGATGGAAGACCTACTTTAATAACCTTTTTAAACTATTCAAATATGGCTTTTGAAGAAAAAATAAAAGAACTTCTTGACAAAAGAAGCGAAGCCAAAATGGGCGGCGGCCAGAAGCGCATCGACAAACAGCACGAGCAGGGCAAACTCACTGCTCGCGAGCGCATCTCCCTCCTCCTCGATGAGGGTTCCTTTGAGGAATTCGACATGTTCCTTACCCATCGCTGCGTGAACTTCGACATGCAGAAACAGACCTACCTCGGCGACGGCGTCGTTACGGGCTACGGTACCATCAATGGCCGTCTCGTTTACGTCTTCGCTCAGGACTTCACCGTTTCCGCTGGCTCTCTCAGCGAGACGATGTCCCTCAAGATCTGCAAAGTTATGGACCAGGCAATGAAGGTCGGCGCTCCCGTTATCGGTTTGAACGATTCTGGTGGAGCTCGTATCCAGGAGGGTTGCAACTCTCTCGCCGGCTATGCCGAAATCTTTGAACGCAATATCCTCGCCAGCGGCGTGGTTCCCCAGATCTCCGCTATCTTCGGACCTTGCGCTGGTGGCGCTGTCTATAGCCCCGCTTTGACCGACTTCATCTTCATGAGCAAGGACAACAGCTATATGTTCCTCACGGGTCCCAAGGTCGTTAAGACCGTTACTGGTGAGGACGTCACCGTTGACAAATTGGGTGGCGCCATGGTTCATGCAAGCAAGAGCGGCGTGGCTCATTTTGTAGGCGAAACCGAAGAGGAGACAATCAATATGATCCGTGACCTCGTCGGCTACATCCCCTCCAACAACTTCGAAGAGGCTCCTTATCAGCCCACCGAAGACCCCATCGATCGTCTTGAGGATTCCCTCAACAGCATCATCCCCGAAAATCCCAACGCTCCCTACGATGTCAAAGAGATCATCAACGCCATCGTTGACGACGGTCAGTTCCTCGAAGTCCACGAAAAATGGGCTCAGAACCTCGTGGTGGGCTTTGCTCGCTTCGGCGGCGTGAGCGTAGGCGTCGTTGCCAACCAGCCCAAAGCCATGGCTGGCGTGCTCGACTGCAACTCTTCCCGCAAGGGCGCTCGTTTCGTCCGCTTCTGCGACGCTTTCAATATTCCTATCGTCACCCTCGTTGACGTTCCAGGCTTCCTCCCCGGCACGGGTCAGGAATATGCCGGCGTTATCGCTCATGGTGCCAAGTTCCTCTTCGCCTACGGCGAGGCTACCGTTCCCAAGGTGACCGTAACGCTCCGCAAATCCTACGGTGGCGCGCACATCGTTATGAGCTGCAAACAGCTTCGTGGCGACATCAACTACGCTTGGCCTACCGCTCAGATTGCCGTTATGGGTGCCAGCGGTGCTACCGAAGTGCTCTACGGCCGTCAGCTCAAAGAGATCACCGATCCCGAAGAGAAAGCTAAGTTCATCGCCGAGAAGGAGAAGGAATACAACGATCAGTTCGCCAATCCTTACAACGCTGCCAAGTACGGCTACATCGATGACGTCATCGAGCCGCGCAACACCCGTTTCCGCGTAATCCGCGCACTCCAGGCTTTGGCAACCAAGAAGGATACCCTTCCCATGAAGAAACACAGCAATATCCCGCTGTAGTAATAATAGTAGATTAGAAGAATGTTGATTTGTTGAATTGACATCATAACTCATTCTCAATTTAATAATCTTCTTATCTCCTAATCTATCAATCTTCAAATCTAAAAATCTGAAATTAAATTATTCAATCAATCTTTAACAAAACAATCATCATGAAAAAAGTTTTTTTGACCGTAGCTATCGCAGCTGCTTTCGCATTCGGTATGACCGCTTGCAACAACAACGCCGCAACTGAAGAAACCGCAGATACCGCTGCTGTTGAGACCGTTGAAGAGTGCAACCACGAATGTGAGCACAATTGCATGGACAGCGTTTGCGCTTCCACCAACTGCGAAAACTGCACCAAGAAAGGTACCGACGAATGCTGCAAGGCTAAAGCCGGTGAAGCTTGCAATCATGAATGCGAAGGCAACCACGAAGGCTGCGAGCATCATTGCAACCACGCTGAATAATGGTGTGACTATTGCCCCTGTGCGGCGCCCGCAGGGCGCCGCATAAGAGGCATTGCTAAAGATTGAAGAATATCCGAGTTTTTGTTTTGGGTATTAAGCTTACGCATCTGTAGTAGCTTAAAACTTAAAACTTAAAACTTAAAACTCAACAAAAAACATGAACAAATTACATAAGTTATTCGGTCTTGCCGCCGTACTTCTCCTCTCGGGAAGTCTCTGCGCCCAACCTGCGCAGCCCACTCCCCCAGAAGAATCCATGCCGACTGCTATGCAGGCTTGTCCAATGGGTGGCAATGCCATGGATTTCCAGTCGGTACAAACCTGTTATGTGCCGGCTATGCACGCTTTCGTCGTGATTGACAGCACCGATTGTGCAGTCGATTTCGTCGTTCGTGAGCAGGACTCTCTCCGTCTCGTGGGTCGCTACGTTACGGATAGTCTCTACAAGCGTCACGACCTCCAGAACATCTTACGTCCTGTCTCTGTTGGTTTCCGTGATGGCAAAATCATCTTCGTCGCCGCTTCCGCCAAGGACAGCTCCTATGTCGGCGTTCTCGACGTTGAGGCCCAGGATGGTGTACTTCAATTGCTTGCTCGTGTCGGCTTGTCTTGCAAGTCCTACGCTTTCAGCATCTCGCCTTGCGGCAAGGAACTCACCGTTGTAGGCAAAAACCCTCAAGGCTACAATTTCAACATCTTCGACCTTTCCGAAGGTCTTGACAAAATTGCTGCCGACAAGGTCCAGAGCTTTGGCTACAAAGTCCCCAAGCAGTCTGAACGTATCCAGCAGAGCGACCCCGTAGGCGTTGGCCTCACTGTTGTTGCCGTTGTGGTCGTATTCTTCTGCCTCCTTATCATCGCTCTAATCCTGATGGGTTATGGCAATGTGATTATGAAGGTTCAAGACAAACGTTCCAAGAAGGCTGTCGCCAAGGCTGCCAGCGCAGGCAATGGCGAGGCTGTTCCTGCCAACGATTCCCACACCGCTGGTGATGTCTATGCTGCCATCGCTGCCGCAATTTATATGTATAACGAAGAACTTCACGACGAGGAAGACACCATTCTTACCATCCAGAAGGTTGAACGTGCATGGACTCCTTGGAACGCCAAGTTCTACAACATGAATCAATATTTTAATAGAAGCAAATAGTCATGAAAAGCTATAAATTCAAAATCAATGGTACCGAATACACCGTTGACATCAACGAAGTAGAAGGCCAGGAAATCAAACTCGACGTAAACGGAACTCCCTACAACGTAACTGTTGACAAGGAAATGAAGCAAGCCCACAAGGCTCCCAAGGTTGTCGCTTCCCGCAAGGCGCCCCAAGTGGCTGCCGCTGCTGGTGAAGTGCAGCGCTCAACCCCCGCTCCCGCAGCAGGTGGCGCTGGCAACAAGGTTGCCACTCCGCTCCCTGGCACCATCCTTGACGTTTTCGTCAATGTTGGCGACAAGGTAAATGCTGGCCAGCGTGTGGTTTTACTTGAAGCCATGAAGATGGAAAACAACATCGAGACCGACGTGGCCGGTACCGTAACCGAGGTCAAGGTCCGCAAGGGCGACAGCGTACTCGAAGGCGACGTGCTCGTTGTAATCAGTTAAGTATTATCAATCAAGAATTATGAATGTTCAGTGGCGTTTGATCCTAGTCGCTGATCACTAATAACAAATATTAAAACTCAAAATGAATATCTTAGCAGCAAGCGGTAGCTTCATGGACTTTATGCAGACCCAGCTCGTGCAGTTTGTACAATATACTGGTTTTGCCAATGTTACATGGGGCCATATCGCAATGATTCTTGTGGGTCTGATCTTCATATTCCTCGGCATCAAGAAGGAATTTGAGCCTCTGTTGCTTGTTCCTATCGGATTTGGTATGCTTGTGGGCAACATTCCTTTCTATCCTGGATTGAAAATCGGTATCTACGAAAGTGGTTCCGTACTCAACATTCTCTATCATGGTGTGCAGAATGGTTGGTATCCTCCTCTGATTTTTCTTGGCATTGGTGCCATGACCGATTTCTCGGCTTTGCTCTCCAACCCCAAACTTATGCTTGTGGGTGCATCTGCGCAGCTGGGTATCTTTGCCGCTTATATGGGCGCTTTGGCTTTGGGCTTTGCTCCCAATGAGGCTGGCGCAATCGGTATCATCGGTGGTGCAGATGGTCCTACCGCCATCTTCCTTTCTTCACAGTTGGCTCCCGATTTGATGGGCGCAATTGCCGTGTCGGCTTATTCCTACATGGCACTCGTTCCCGTTATCCAGCCTCCTATCATGCGACTCCTCACAACTCCCAAGGAACGCACCATTCGTATGAAGCCTCCTCGTCAGGTTTCCCGTTTGGAGAAGATTACCTTCCCCATTTTGGGCCTCTTGTTCTGCGCTTTCATCGTTCCTTCAGGCTTGCCTTTGTTGGGTATGCTCTTCTTCGGCAACCTCTTGAAAGAGTGCGGCGTAACCAAGCGTCTCTCCGATGTGGCTTCTAACGGTATCATCAACGTCTGCACCTTGCTTATCGGTATTACCGTAGGTGCCTCCACGCAGGCTACCTCTTTCCTTACCGGACGTTCCTTGTTGATCTTCTGCCTCGGCGCTTTCTCCTTCGTAGTGGCTACCTTTGGCGGTGTACTTTTCGTCAAGTTCTTCAACCTCTTCCTGAAGGATGAAAACAAGATCAACCCGCTTATTGGTAACTCTGGCGTTAGTGCCGTTCCCGATGCAGCACGTGTTTCCAACAACGTTGGTCTCGAATACGACAAGACCAACTATTTGTTGATGCACGCTATGGGCCCCAACGTGGCTGGTGTGGTAGGTTCTGCTGTTGCAGCAGGTATCCTCCTCGCATTCTTGCATTAATACCTAAAACCATCAATAAAAAAGCGAACCGCATTGGTTCGCTTTTTTTATGTCAGGTTGTCGGTTTTCAGTTCTCGGTTTACAGATGACGGTTCGCCAAAAAATCGTATCTTTGCATTTCCAATCAACAAGAATTTTCCATGAAAAGAACATTTGTACTTTTGTCTTTATTTGCTGTGTTTTTTGCGGCTTGTGAAAAAGAACCGGAAGAGACTGCTTTGTCGAACAACGTTTATCATCCCACCCAAGATCCGGCTATTGTTACGGAAGAAGGTGTTGAACAAGGCGCAATTGTCGGACTGTTTTCGGTGAGCGATACCTTGCGGGTTCGGTTCTCTCGTGGCAACCTCCAATATCGCGCAAAGGACTCCAAATGGCGTTTTGCGGGAAATCAGTTTGACGTTGTCGGCAAGGAAAATGAGAATATCGGCAAGGCTTTTTCAGGCTGGATTGATTTGTTTGGATGGGGGACAAGTGGGAATGCTAATTCCATACCGTATTGTTCGGAAATGGATCCTTCTCTGTATGCCACTTCGGTGAATATGTTGGTGGGCAACAGCTATGATTGGGGCGTATCCAACGAAATCTTGAATGCGGAAGTATCATGGATTTGGAGGACGCTTACTGTTGACGAATGGAACTATTTGCTTGAGGGACGCTCAAATGCGTCGCAATTGAAATCCTATGCTACCGTAATGGGACACCAGGGATTGCTGTTGTTGCCCGATGAATGGATTTGTCCTGCAAATGTGTCAGTGGTGCCTGCGGCGCAGTCGTATGCCACAAATAACTACGACAAATCTGCGTGGATTTATCTCCAAGCCAATGGAGCGGTGTTCCTTCCGGCTACGGGTTGGAGAATGGGTACGACGGTTCAGTATCCCGAAGAAGGTTATTATTGGACTGCAGTAGGTGGAGGAAGCGAAATGGCGATGTACTTGAGCTTTAGATCGGGACACAACGTGACACTTACTTTCGGCCAGCGCTATTTGGGATGTGGGGTGAGATTGGTGAAGAATGAGTAGCTGTTGTAATCCGTTTGACGCTACGAATGCAGTACTAATCCCTTGGTGGAATTAAGAAACAGTTTTGACCGTGGAATTAATTAACCGATATAAGATGCTATGAAACAATTATCTTTCGTATTGATGGCGTTTGTATTGTTGGCTTTGTGTTCCTGCACTCAGTCGCAAAGAAAACAGATGCGGCAAGAGGCTCTCGCGGCGGAGCCGGAAATCATGAATGCCGATGAATTGGCCAATGTTCTTGGCAGCGATACTACTCATTTCAAGGCTGTCTATTTTTTCAGTGATATTTGCAAACCTTGCCAGGAACATTTGCGCAATGAGATGCGTAAACTGTATCGGTCGTGCGACACTAATGTGTGGCGAATCTATCTGGTGGCTGAATTCAATGCTTTAAACAGGTTTGTGCGTGACGCGGATGGCAATTTTGTGGAAGCCTCTATCGACGACAAGATTAGATATTTTTCAGAACAGTATCGTACAAAATTGACGGAGTTGGGATACGACATGTCTGACGTTTGCTTCTTCTATGATGAACGATGGGGTTTGGACCAAGGTGTTGATCAGTCCACGGTGGTAAAGAAAGCCTTCTCTTCCGACCATGAATTTGAGGTGAGCAATGGCGTGCCGCTGTTTTTGGTTGCAGACCCACATAATCATATCAAAACAATATTCACGGTTTCGCGCGAGGTGGAACGAGTGACTGATGGCATTCCAGAACTTGGGCCGATTACTACAGCCTACGAACCAGTTTGTTCTTATTCGTTAGAGACATTCGACTATACCAAGCACGACACGGCCTTCGCCGTAGGTTCTCATTTCCATTATGACAATAGCAAACTTCCTCCTATTGAGGAGATTTTCAAGGGATGGATCTGGTCTAAGTGATGTCTATCTAATACACCTGTTTTGCTTTCAGATTGCTATCGCTTGTTGAGGATAATGCGGAACACGCTGCCTTGTCCGGGAATGGAGTATTTCAGGAAGATTTTTCCTTTGTGATATTCTTCGATGATGCGTTTGGCGAGCGAAAGACCGAGTCCCCAACCGCGTTGTTTTGTCGTGAAACCCGAGTCGAAGAGATGTTTCTGGGTGTGACTGCTCATGCCTTTGCCAGTGTCGCAGAGGTCGATGTAGATGGAGTGTGAGTCTTGTGAGGCGATAACGCTGAATGTCCCTGAACCTTCCATGGCGTCGATGGCGTTTTTGCAGATATTCTCAACCACCCATTCGAACAGATAGGTGTTCAAAGGCGCAAGCATGGGCTCGTCGGGAATGTTTATCACGAAGTTTACTTTCTTTGAACTGCGACTTTGCAGGTAGTTTACGGCATTGTTGATGGCCTCTCCTACGTTGCTTTCGGTAAGTTCTGGAACGGAGCCGATTTTTGAAAATCGATGGGTGATGGTCTCCAGTCGTGTGAGGTCTTTTCTGATTTCTTTTGCGTAGGTTTCGTCAAAAGTCTTCCCTTCCAAGTATTCTGTCCAAGCCAATAACGACGAGATTGGAGTGCCCAGCTGGTGCGCTGTCTCTTTTGCCAAACCAACCCATATCCTGTTCTGTTCCATGGTGTGCGCTGTGCGGAAAAGATTGTAGGACACAAGGATTAGCACAGCTGCGATAAACAAGTAGAGTAGGGGAACCCAACCTAAAAGACGTAGCAGTGGGGTCTGTTCGTAAAACACATAGGCAATCCTGTTGTCGAAGGTCTTGATGACGATAGGCTCGTTTTCGGAGCGCATCTTTTCCAGCTTCCGTTGTAGTTTTTGCGGCGTGTCGAATTCTACCTCCTGGATGTTTCCAAAACCGAGCACCTTGCTTTTGGCGCTATCTACAATGATGACCGGCACGAAAACCGAGTTGTTGGTGATTTCCGCCAAAAACGATTCTGTGAGGCTGTTGAGCACCTGTCTCAATTCCGTGTATATCTTCGACTCTTTGTAATACAATGTCATGGGCATGCCCCATATCTTGTAGTGGAATGGTGCATTTTGCGAGAATTCCTCCAACAGTTCTCCTTCAAGTTTTTTGCCTATCAGCGTCACGTCGATAGAGTCGCCATAGATGTTGCGGCAGGATGTGATTATGGAGTCTTTGTCGGTGATGATGGTGGCGGTCTGACTGCTGTCCATGATGTAGTTGACGTAGCGAAGTCCGAAATCTACGTCGGTGGAAAGGTTCGGATTGGCAAACGAAACCAGCAAGTCGGCGTAAAGTTTCATCTTTCGATGTTCGTCAACATAAATCTGGTCGAAGAAATCTTCTGTGTAGTTTACCAGTTGGTTTTTCTGGCTAATGGCGTTTGCCCACAGTCGTACCTTCTCCTCTTCGGAATGCCTAATCTGGTTTGCTGCCCGGTTGATCATCCACAGGGCTACAAAGGCAAACGCTATCGTGATGGCAAGTATAATCCATTTCGCCTTTTTCATATAATTGAGAATTGAGAAAGAATGGTCGTAGTTGGTTAAGGTTAAGGTTAAGGTTAAGGTCTCCAATCACTATTCACTGATCACTTATATCTTTATTCGCTTTTGATTGTAATTGCGGGATTGATGTGCGTGATTTGTCGTATGGGAACAAGCAATGCGACCATGCATACGATGAATGTGCCCAGGCTTACGCCGACAAAAAGCCAACCCGACAAATCAATAGGTACGAAACTCATTGAATAGGAGGCTGGATCGAGTTTGACTATATTGAATTTCGATTGCACTTCGCACAAGACAAATGCTATCAAGTCACCGATCAGGATTCCTTTGCCAATGATTCCGCTCGATTTCAGCAGAAAGATGTTTCGTATGCTTTGGTTGTTTGCGCCCAGGCTTTTCATTGTCCCGATCATTGCGGTTTTTTCGAAAATCATGATCAACAGTGCGGAGATGATGGAAACGGCGCAAACCAATCCCATAATGGAGAGGATGAGTATGATGTTGGAATTGAGCAAGTCCAACCAGGAAAACAGAGCGGGATTTTCTGCCACGATGGATGTTAGCGTGAGGTCGTAGCTTAACTGCTGCAAAACTTCATTGGCGGTCTTTTCCAGTTGGTCGAAATCGTTGATCAACACTTCGTATCCAGCCACTTGCGTAGAGTCCCACCCGTTGATGCGTTGTACCTGTCGCAGGTCCCCCACCATATAGTGCTCGTCAAAGTCGGCGAGGTCGGTGTTGTAGATGCCTGTCACGGTAAATGCTCTCGCCCTATAGCTCTCGCCTTGCCAGAAATAGGTCCGTACTTTGTCTCCAATGTTGATGTTCAGCTTCTTGGCAATGGTTTGAGAAATGATGACTTCGTTCGACGCTGAGGTGTCGGCAAAGCTGAAAAGTCTGCCTGCAACGATGTTTTGGGAGAAAAACGTACTGTCGTACTCTTTGTCAACCCCTTTGAATATCACGCCGTGAATTTGTTCCGGAGTCTTGATCATGCCGCCTTTGGAGGCGAAAAACTGAAGGTGGCTTACTTGTGGCAGCGACTTGATCCTTTCCACTTCGGCGCGTTGCGTTGAAATGGGAATCTCTTCAAACTGTTGCCCCACTTCGTAGCTTTTTACTGTGATGTGGGACCCGAATCCAATGATTTTCTGCTCAATCTCTTTTTGGAAGCCTCTCAGAATGCAAACCGACATCACCATCACCATTACACCTAAAGCGATGCTGCATGTGGCGATGGGTACCAGCGAGCGCGAAAAACTGCTTCCCTCTTTGGAGAGGAACCGTCGGGCGACAAATCGTTCGAAAGAAATCTTCAAGGCTTCGTGGGTTTGTTTCTACAGGTTGAAAGTTCGGTTTGTGTTGGAAAACAAAAGAATAAAGGCTATTATGGGCGCTGAAACCTATAATAGCCTTTGATGGTTTTAGAAGCTGGTTGCTATGGCTACGAAATCGTCTGCCTTCAGGGATGCGCCGCCAATAAGGCCGCCGTCCACATCGGGATTGGCGAACAGCTCTTTGGCATTGCCGGGCTTGCAGCTGCCGCCGTAGAGGATACTGGTTTCTTCGGCCACTTCCTTGCCGTATTTTTCGGCGATAAGGCTACGGATAAAGGCGTGCATTTCCTGTGCTTGGTCTGGAGTTGCGGTCTTGCCTGTTCCAATGGCCCAAACGGGTTCGTAGGCGATAACCACTTCGCTGAACTGCTCGGCAGTGAGGTGGAACAAACCGTCGGTAATCTGTTTTTTAACCACGTCGAACTGCTTGTTGGCTTCGCGTTCTTCCAAAACTTCGCCACAGCATACTATGGGCTTTATCTCGTTGGCGAGCAACTGGTTGACTTTTGCGGCCACCAATGCGTCGGTTTCGCCGTAGTAGGCTCTGCGCTCGGAGTGTCCTACAATGCAGTAATCCAGTTCGATGGATTTGAGCATGGAGGCGGAAACTTCGCCAGTGTAGGCACCCGATTCCTTGTCGCTAACGTTTTGTGCGCCAACCATGAAGTAGGAATCGTTGCTATAGTCTGTGCAGAGTTCCAGATAGGGGAAAGGAGGGCAGACAATCAAGAGTGTATCCTTGAGGTCGGTTTCTTCGAGTTTGTCCATGATATTGGATACCAATTCGTCGGCTTCTTCGAAGTTCTTGTTCATTTTCCAGTTTCCTGCAACAATATGTTTTCTCATGATCTAAAAATTTTTAAGTTGTTATTTGCAATTATAAAATACAAAGATACGAATTTTTTTCCATGTCTGCCTCAAAAAAAAGCGAGGAGGGTCAAAATCGGACTTTCTCGGCGTCTTTCCTATCGTTTTTGCCTTTCGGGAAATTCTGTTTTTGGTTGTCTATCTACGTCCAATCGAGCGTTTTTGTTCGTAGTCTCGCAAGAATGGTAGTATCGAGCTTGTGGGAAGTGTCTTGTTCATGATGATGCGTCGCTCTTCGTTGAGAATGATCATTGTAGGCGCACCATGCACGTTGTAGGCTTCTTGGTAGTCGATGTTTACGTTGGGACCGCCTACGTTTACGAACGGAAGCTGGTGTTCTTTGATGTAGGTTTTCCATTTGTCCACATCACTCTCATATCCAACGGCATATACTTCAAAATCGCGTGTGCCTGCAATACTTAGCGAGTCGTAAAGTGTTTTCAGTGTTGCGGTTTGCTCTTGGCAGTGATGGCAGTCGGGATCCCAAAACCATAGTATCACATATTTATATGGGAGCTTGTGCGATGATATCCAGTTGTTTATGTCTGACGATTGGTTCGTGTCGGGCATCAGTAACTCGGCTCCGAGTGCGCCAATCAATGACTTTTCGAGGAAAGCGGCTTGCTTTACTTTGCTTACAACGTCGGAATTTGTTGTGAAATGACTCTTGTTGGGTTCGTAGTAGCGACGTACAAGGTGACACCACACTTGGTCCCAGCCGATATTTTTTGTTGATTTGTAGTATCTTGGCATGATAAAGTCCATGAAATAACGCATCATTGTGCTGTCGTTCTCGACTTTATCTAAAACAATGTCTGCGTATTTGCATATCGTATCGGCGTCGGAGTGGTACAAAATCCTGAAGAAGTAATAGTTCATTTTCTGGAACAAATCGGGCGTGTAGATCAGATCGTGGTTTGAAAGGTCTATTTTGTCCCAGTAATGGGTGCGATAGTAGCTTGCCTTGTCCTTGATGCTGTCGGGTACATTTTCAATATCAAATTCTTTCTGTAGTTTGAAGAAAATAAATTCGTTGTATTTCAACATCATGCTGTCTTGGTAGGCAATCATCGCCTTTGTCAATGAATCTGCGGCTCTGTCGGCGATTTGTTTTGTGGTGGCATTCTTGCTTTTTTGCTGTTGCTCAATTTCTTTCATCTCAACTCGAGCCACGCTGTTTTTTGCCATGTAGTTGAACATCTGCTTGTTTGCATCGCAACCTTTTACCGTAACTCCTTCTGGACGGAGGGTCTTGTCGAAATAGAGCGAGAACTTTGTTTTTCCGTCAATGGTAAAGTCGCTGATGCTCTTTTTTTTGGAGGCGTCCACCAGGGTGTAGATGCCTTTTTGTAGTTTTTGCCGACCTTTGAATGTGAAAACGTTGTTGTTCAATTGGGCGCTGTCGATAAAAATAAATTGGTCTCTGAAGTGTTGCGCCAAGTATAGGACGCTGTCTTTGGGCTGTTCCATACGAATGGTTATCTCGTATTTCTGGGCCTTCAAAGGAATTAGCGACAGTGAGAGAATTGAAAATAATAATATACACTTTTTCATGATGTTAAAGTGCTAAAGTTGCAGTAAACATTAAGGCGGAATTGTCCGAAAAATAGGGGCTATAGCAAGGAGCGTTTTTTGGTGCCAGCCTATAGGCGAAAGCGGCGCCAAAATTGATCGCTCCGTAGCGTAGTATGTCGTCGATGCCCACGCAAGGTTCCAACATGGCGGTCCAGGTGTCGTCGTAGGCGTAGGCCGCGGCGCCAGAGACTTGTACAAATGGTTTTGGATTGCAATAGTTGTTGTTGGGTATCAGCTTGTTGAGCCGAAATTTTGCGGAAAATCGGGCGTATAAGTCCGACGTGAAGCTGTTGGGTGCCAACGTGAGCAATGAGTTGTCGAAAAAGAAATAGCTTCCTGCAGTTCCTGAGATGTCAAATCGGTGTGAATAAGAGGCGTTCTGCGTTACAAAACCCATTTGTGCAAATGTGTTTAATGTGCTGTTTTTATATTTGTAAGATTTGTTGTATTGAAGTATTGCTTTAAGTGATAATGGGGTGTCGTATGTTGCGATTTCCTTGAAAGAGGAAACGTCGAGGGTGAGCATTCCTTTATAGGTTGCGTTGAGATGCAAGGTTGCGAAATCTTGTGGATTGCGGTAGTCTTCGGGATTGATGTGGGGATAGAGCAAATGATCTCCTTTGTACCGACACCATTCCCTATCGTAGCTGAAATCGACGTGGAAACTTAAAATTCCGTGGTTTGGTGTGAATGCGGTGCCTATGGTGGCCCGTCGCATCCTCAGCATGTGCGAGGTCATGAAACCTGTGTTTTGACTGGGGTTCAGCAAACTGTATGCGTTGAGATAGATGCTTGACGCAGGAACGAAGTCTTCGAAATATTGAACGAAAGGTTGCCATTGCCATCCCTTATGAAAGCAAAGCGTTACCTTGCCGCCGTATTTCCATTCTTTCGGAAAAGTGCTGTAACCTGCGTAGGCGTTTATCCTCCATTGTGGAACCTTGTCGTTATTTGTCGGCGTCACGAAATATAGTCCAAGTCCAAACTGATTGCGCTCGTAGATGTTGTAGTTGTAAAGTCGGTCGAGATCGAGGTAGAGTGTCGATTTCGACTTGAAGTCGGTGAGTCGAACGTATTGCGAAAATGCAATTAATGGTGTGAATATAAGTAAAATAAGTGTTTTTTTCATTGCTTCGAGTTAAAGTGCGTACAAAAAGTATCAACTTGCAAAAATACGATTTTTTGTAGAATGCTGTCTCGATTGGCGGATATTATTTCTTTTTCTGTATGACGAGGCTTTGCGATGTCGTTTTTTTTTCGTAACTTTGCAGAATTGCAAATTTTTATAGTAACATTAAAAAAATACAAAGATAATGAATTACGATCTCATCGTTATTGGAAGTGGCCCTGGTGGCTATGTCGCAGCTGTAAAATCGGCGCAAAAAGGTATGAAAACCGCTGTTGTGGAACGTGAAAATCTGGGCGGCATTTGCCTGAATTGGGGCTGTATCCCCACCAAGGCGCTTTTGAAGAGTGCCCAAGTGCTGAATTATATGGGCCATGCGGCCAATTATGGCGTGGTTGCGCAACCCGCCGAGGCTGACATTACGGCCATGGTGGAACGCAGCCGCGGCGTTGCCTCCACGATGAGCAAGGGTGTGGAGTTCTTGATGAAAAAGAACAATGTCGATGTCATCAAAGGTACGGCAAAAGTGAAGCCTGGCCACAAGATTGACGTGGTTGACGCAGAAGGCAATGTGACGGAATATGAAGCAAATCATATCATTATCGCCACAGGAGCTCGCAGTCGCGTAATGCCGAACCTTCCTCAAGACGGCAAGCATATCATCGGCTATCGCGAGGCAATGACATTGCCGCAGAAACCGCAGCGCATGGTTGTTGTGGGTTCCGGCGCCATTGGAAGCGAGTTCGCCTTCTTCTATCAAAGCATTGGCGTTGAGGTTACATTGGTGGAATTTATGCCTACCATTCTGCCAAACGAGGATGAAGAGACCAGCGCCACCATCGCAAGGTGCTTCAAGAAAATGGGCATGAAGGTGATGATGAGTTCGAGCGTTGAACAGGTTGATATCGAAGGCGATGTATGCCATGTACATATCAAGGACAAGAAAGGCGCTGACGTATTGGTTGATTGCGACGTGGTATTGAGTGCCGTGGGCGTGGTTACCAACCTTGAGAACCTTGGCTTGGAAGAAACCGGCATCGCTTTTGAACGCGGAAAGATCACCGTTGACGACTATTATTGCACGAATGTTCCTGGCTATTATGCCATTGGCGACGTTGTTCACGGACCCGCTTTGGCGCATGTGGCTGAAGCCGAAGCCAAGTGTTGCGTGGAAAAAATCGCCGGTGGAAATCCTTCCCCAATCAACTACGCAAATATTCCTGGTTGTACCTATACCACTCCCGAAGTCGCAAGTGTGGGCCTCAGCGAAAAGAAAGCCCAGGAGGCTGGCAAGGACTACGTTGTTGGCAAGTTCTTTTTCAAAGCCAGTGGCAAGGCTACCGCGGCGGGAAATACTGACGGTTTCGTGAAAGTGCTTGTGGATAAGCAATCTGACGAGATTTTGGGCGCACATCTTTGCGGCGACAATGTTACGGAGATGATCGCAGGCATCGTAAGTGCTCGCCAGAATGGCCTCACGGCTACGCAGGTAATGGAGTCAATCCATCCTCATCCCACAATGTGCGAAGGCATCATGGAAGCCTTGGAAGAGGCTGAAATGCTGAGAAAATAATAATTGACAGTTGTTTCCGACTTTTGTATTGATAATAATTTGAAAAAATGAGTCTGTTTCCTCAGAAATTGATACGTGCTCATGGCGGCGAATTGGTGTTTATCCAAAGCTTCCCCATGAATTCAATGTTGGGCGTGCTGAATGCTAGCGATACCAACTATAACCTGTCCAACTATATTTCGTTGGGCTATCCTGGTATGGGTTTCTATGTGCATTCTACAGACAGTCACAGTTACCATAACTATTGTCGTGATATGCGTGAAGCATCGGCTCCTTCGTATAAAAAGATGCTGAAAAACAAGAATTTCTCTTATTCAAAAACACGCAAGGAAGCCAAACGTCTGTACAATCTTGAATCGGCGAAGACGCAAACCGACAATACGAAAATATCGAAGGATCAGATTCTCTATTCCTATATCAATTGCTTGAAAGTGGCCGAGCGTGCCGAATATGAGGAACGCGTCTATCTTGCTTTGCGAAAAAAGTCGCGTCTGTTTGGCTCCAATAGGAAACTTCAGGATTCTTCGCAACACCACAGAAGGGTAATGGCGAGCATGGCGCATGAGATGCGTACTGCTCAAATCGACTTGACAACGATCTACAGTCCAGAATTGCTCGAACGTTATCACAAGATGGCCAGCGCCTTTGAATCGATGTTCAAGTGTTGCCGTCGTATTTGGGATTTGACGACTCATAATGTTGAAGGTCACCATCATGCACATGTCTATTTTGACATGGGTGTGTTCGACTTTGTTCAAATTCCAGGATACGTTCCATTGATGAATGATGGCAAGGGCGTGCATTATTTCATTATGCCCGAACACATCGTCGTGGCTCGTACGGCGACGGATTTCGACATGGTGCCGTTGAAGGATGTCTCATTCATCTTTCACATTGCCCGCACGGAACCTCAGAGCGAATTTGCAGTTCCCGAATTGGGACTTTCGTTCCGTTTCAGCAAGTTCGACCCAATCAAGGACTTCGTGGAAGAGATAAACCGCTATAAAGAAACGTTGTAACGGTGACCTGTGATGAAAGAATGAAGAACCGAACCCGCTGATTATTCTTGTCAAAGTTGAAGAAGCACGTCTATAGATACAATCCCCATACGCTTTCCTACGAGAAGGTGAAAGTCGGCCTAAAGGATAAACTGAAGCATATCTCCTTTGGCGCCGCGTTTGGCTTTTTGTTGGGCGTTGTCGTGCTGATTGTTGGCATGCATGTGTTTGAATCTCCTCGTGAACGCAAGATGCAAAGGGAGATACAGCAATACAAACGGCAGATTGGCTATCTGAATAAAAGAATGAATCAGGCTTCGGAGGTACTTGCCGACTTGGAACAGCGAGATGGAGCTGTTTACCGTACCATATTTGATGTGGCGCCCATTCACGATTCTGTCCGTCGCAGCGGCTTAAAGGGTGTGGACCGCCACAAAGAGTTGGGTGGCTATGAGTGTTCGGACTTGCTGGAACGTACTACCAGCAAAATGGACACTTTGACGAAAAGACTCTATTACCAGTCAAAATCACTCGACGACGTCTATTCGATGGCGCGCTCAAAGCATGAACGACTGGCCTCGCTGCCAGCCATAATGCCCATTGCCAAAAACCGTTGCAAGGTCGTTTCGGGATTTGGTTATCGTTATCATCCTATATTGCATTATCGACGCATGCATACGGGCATTGATCTTGCCGCCCGTAGCGGAACGCCTATTTACGCAACGGGAGATGGCGTGGTGAAAGTGGCTGGAAAGAACGTGGCTGAATTCTCCGGTTACGGTGTTGTGTGCGTGGTGGACCATGGCTATGGAATGCAGACGCTCTATGCCCACATGAGCAGCCTCAAGGTTAAAAACGGGCAACATGTGAAACGTGGCGAGATGATTGGAACCGTTGGCAGTACGGGCTTGTCGCAAGGCGCGCATCTGCACTACGAAGTGATTCAAGGCGGGAAAAAGGTGAATCCGGTCTATTATTTCTTCAACGACCTCTCTCCCGAGGAATACGAAGAGGTGATAGAAGCCGCAAACCAGGAAAACCAGTGCCTGAGTTAATTGATAATGGAGGAACAAAGATAGTCGGCTTAAAACTCAAAACTCAAAACTTAATACTTAAAACTCAAAACTTAAAACTCCAACAAATGCAAGTACTTATCGATGACAATGCAGGTTTTTGCTTCGGCGTGGTCAAGGCCATAGCCGCGGCGGAGGCCGAACTTGCTGAAAAAGGCAAGTTGTATTGTCTTGGCGATATTGTTCACAACAACGCCGAGGTGAGTCGTTTGCATGACAAAGGCCTGGAGGTTATCGACCACGAAATGTTGCGTCAGTTGCAGGATACATCTGTCTTGATTCGCGCGCATGGAGAACCACCTCAGACCTACGCTACTGCGAGCGATAGGAGCATCCGATTGATCGACGCAACGTGCCCCATCGTCTTGGCTTTGCAGCAGAAAATCAAGAATGGGTATGAGGAGATGCGCAAAACGGGAGGTCAGGTTGTGATTTTTGGAAAACCAGGCCATGCGGAAGTGATTGGCTTGTGTGGCCAAACCGACGACAATGCAGTGGTCGTCAGTGCTCCGGACGATTTGGGAAACGTCGATTTCAGTCGTCCCATTCGACTCTATTCCCAAACTACCAAGAGCGGGGAGGAGTATTGTCGGCTAATCGAAAATATCAAAAACGGCATCAGCAAAGCAAATCCAGATGCTGACGAAAACCATTTTGTGGCGTACAATACGCTTTGTAATCGTGTTGCGAATCGAGCCAAAGAGCTGGAGGCCTTTGCCAAGAGGGTTGATGTTGTGCTGTTTGTTGGCGGCGCCAATAGCTCCAACGGTCATTATTTGTATGAATATTGCCGAAAGGTGCAGCCCAACACCTATTTCTTGTCCAACGTTGAGGAGTTGAGGAAAACGTGGGTTGAGAATGCCCACACGGTGGGAATAACGGGCGCAACATCTACGCCTCGATGGTTGATGGAAAACGTCGAAAAAATTGTGAACTGTCTGTTGACCGAATAGGAAGAATATGAATCTGTTCAATCTGAAACTGGCCAATTTCAAAAACTACACCGAACTGGATGTGGATTTCTGCGGCAATGTCAATTGCTTTGTGGGCAACAACGGTGTAGGCAAGACCAACTTGTTGGATGCCATCTATTACCTTTCGTTTTGCAAGAGCTATTTCAATCCAATTGATAGTCAGAATATTCGTAACGAAGAGCCTTTCTTTGCCATCCATGGTCATTATTCCGAATCCGACCGGGGCGAGGAGCTGCAGCATGATGTATCTTGTGTCTTAAAACGTGGACAGGCGAAGCAGATGAAGTGGGACAAGAAGGTTTACAAGACTTTTGCGGATCATATTGGAAAAATTCCTTTGGTCATAGTGTCGCCCAACGACCAAGCGTTGGTGCTGGGAGGCAGCGATATGCGGAGGAGGTTTATCGATGGCGTCATCTCCCAGACCAATTCCGAATATTTGCAGCATCTGCTATACTACCAGAAAGCTTTGGAACAGCGCAACAGACTGCTGAAACAGTTCTACGAAGATCGTTGTTTCGACGAGGAGGCCATCAAGGTGTGGGACGATCAGCTGGTGGTGCACGGCATGGCGCTTTTCAATGTGCGAAAGCTGTTCCTCGAGGAATTTGCGCCGTTGTTTGCGTATTACTATAAGTGGATTTCGGGCGACAAAGAGCAACCGAGGGTTGTGTATCAATCGGCAATGAACGACAATCCTGACTTGTCTCAGCTGCTGCAGGAAAACCATCGTCGCGACAGTGTGTTGCAATATACTTCCGTAGGGCCGCACAAGGATGATCTGGATTTTCTCATAGGCGATTTCCAGGTTAAGAAATCTGGCTCGCAAGGACAGCAAAAGACGTTTCTGCTGGCTTTGAAACTGGCTCAGTTTGAATACATTTACAAGCAATGTGGCAAGAAGCCGATCTTGTTGCTTGATGATGTGTTCGACAAGCTGGACATGTTGAGGGTGAAGCAATTGGTGCAGCTGGTGGGTAGTGATCGTTTTGGTCAGGTTTTCCTTACCGACACGCAGTTTGGCAGGGTGGAGGAGATTGTAAAAGGTATTCCGTCGGTGGAATGTAAGTTGTGGATTGTGGAAGAAGGGAGGCTGAATGAGAGATGAGCAACCTATATCGGAATTGCTCAAGGTAGCGTTTCGCCGACTTGAAATGACCGATGCAGTGAACGATTTCGAAGTCAAGGATGCCTATCGGAGCATCGTTGGCGACTTGATAAACAAACTGACTTGGTCTTTGCGATTCGAAAACCGTATCTTGTACGTGAAAGTCGCTTCGGCGGCCTTGCGGCAGGAACTTTCGTATAAGAAATATGATTTGGCAAAACGCATCAACGACAAGTTGGGAAGAAATGTTTTGGACAATGTGATATTTGTGTGAGAAAATGAACTGTGGGCGGAAATTTTGAATTTGAGATTGAAAATCAACAGTAGATGGATGCAGTAAAGACACTTTGGAAAGCACTTATGATGGTGCGCCGCTGCGACAGCAAAGCCTTCGCATTGAAGGTTCTGTATGTCGTGCTGGGCAGTGTTTTCCCGTTGCTCAATCTCGTAATTCTTAAGCTTTTGATCGACACGGTGACGACCGTTGTTGCGCATCAAGGCGCTGTTGATGTCGCTCAGTTGGTAATGTATATTGTCGCATTTTGTGCTATATTTTTGCTTAATAGATTGATTTCTATATTGAATGGCGTCAATGGCGATGTCTTGTCCCAGAAATTGATCGACTATATCAGCGACAATCTGCAGCGTCAGTCGGTGTCGCTGGACATGGCTTATTACGACAATCCTGATTTTCATGATACTTTCCATCGTGCTCAGCAAGAAGCCAACTATCGTCCGATTCAGATTGTAAACCATTTCATGAATCTTATTGGGGCTTTGGTTTCCATTGTGGGTGTGTCGGTTATGTTGGTTACGGGTTCGTGGTGGATTATCATTGTTATGTTGGTGGCGGTGGTTCCATCTATGCTGGTACGCCTTGTGAAAGCTCGCACCATTTACGAATTTCGGCGCAACAACACGCAGGATTATAGGCGCACAAGCTATTATTCTGCTATTCTTACGCATAGAGACTTCGCCAAGGAGGTCCGCACGTTTGGCCTTGCAGGCTATTTCCGCTCTCGCTTTGTGTCGATGCGCAAGAAGCTGGTGCGGCAGCTGTTGCGCATTTCTCGTCGCATTGCGTGGATGGACACCCTCTGTGCCGTCGTCGAGACTGGCGCCTTGGCTTTGGTGGTCTTGTTGTTGCTGAACAAAAGCATTTCCGGCGCAATCACGATAGGCTCGTTCGTGATGTTGTTTGAGGCTTTCCGACGTGGACAGGGCTATCTCTCTTCTTTTGTCGGCGCGGTGAGCGGTTTGTACGACAGTCGCCTGTTTATAGGCAATCTTTTTGAATTTCTGGAACTTGAACCTAATATTGTCTCTGCGCCTGAGGCGCAGGATTTCCCTGTGGAGGTGAATTCGGTAACGTTTGAGGATGTCACTTTCCGTTATCCCGACATGCACCGCGACGTGCTTTCCCATTATTCCTGGACGGCTCGTCGAGGCGAAATCAACCTCATCGAGGGGGAGAATGGCTTCGGAAAGACTACTATGCTCAAGTTGTTGCTTCGACTTTACGACACGCAGTTTGGGTCAGTGAAAATCAATGATGTGGATGTCCGTGACATTGACTTGCATCAGTTGCGTAAGGGCATCGGCGTTATTTTTCAGGATTACGTGAGGTTCTATTGCTCTGTGAATGAAAATATTGCTTTTGGTGATATTGACAATTATTCTGAAGACCGCATCAAGCAAGTGGGGGAGATGGCTGGCGTAGATTCCATTGTGAGGAATCTTCCCAATGGTTACGAGACACCTTTGGGTAGGATGTTTGACAATGGCGAGGAACTCAGCATGGGGCAATGGCAACGTATCGCTTTGGCGCGCCAATTCTATTCCGATGCGCCCGTCTTGGTCTTTGACGAACCTACGGCTTGGATGGATATTCCTTCGCGCGAGAAATTCTATAGTATTTTGGAGGATTTGAAGCGTGAAAAGGTCGTTATTTTAATCAAACATGTGTGATGATGGTAAATGGTGAATAGTTTAAAACTCGAAACTTAATACTTAAAACTTAATACTTGAAACTTAAAACTTAAAACTAATAATATAATGAATATTCTTATTAATAATATTGATCCGAAATTGAGCGTCATTACGCTTCAGTCAGGCAAGACCCAGTCGGTTTCGGCTCTCGATCGTCTTCCCAAACGCACCTATGAGGTGGTTTACGAGAAAAAGGATACCGTGTCGGAACGACAGGAAATGCTTCGCCGTTGCGCCGATGAGGTTTGTTCTATGTTGCACAAAGACAAGGTTTCCGAAGTGTGCCTCGACGCAAGCAAGACCGACGCCGCCGACGTGATGGCTTTTTTGGAAGGTTTGCAACTGGCCGACTACACTTTCGACCGCTACAAGAGCAAGTCTCGCGAGCATGTGGCTACAGTAACCGTGAAGTCGGGATTGATTTCTCAGGAAATGCTTGACGAACAATTGAATGTGTGGAACCGCATTTTTTGGTGTCGTGAGTGGGTTAACCTTCCCGTGGCCGACCTCAACGCGGAGCAGTTTGCCGACGAATTGGCCGATATCGCCAAGGATCTTGGCGTGGCTTGTACGGTTTTCGGCAAAAAGAAAATCGAGTCGTTGGGAATGGGCGGCTTGACGGCTGTCAACAAAGGCTCTGTTGACGAACCTCGTTTCGTGGTGTTGGAATATTGTCCCAAGTCGCTCAGCAAAAGCAAACCTATCGCATTGATTGGCAAGGGTATCATGTACGATACTGGTGGTTTGAACATCAAACCCGACGACTATATGCAAGAGATGAAGAGCGATATGGCTGGAGCCGCAACAATGGCTTCAGTCGTATTTGCCGCCGCCGACAATCAGCTTCCTGTCCACTTGGTGGCTTGTCTGCCGCTTACCGACAGTCGTCCCGGTTTCAATGCCTATGCCGCCGACGACGTGCTTACCATGTATGACGGAACGACTGTCGAGGTAATCAATACCGACGCTGAGGGCCGTATTATTTTGGCCGATGCCATCGCTTATGCCGTGGCGAACTACAATCCTCAATTGGTCGTAGATGCCGCAACTTTGACGGGCGCTGCCGTTCGCGCAATCTCTACCTATGGTATCGCTGCCATGCAGCAGCATGCCGACAAGCCTATGCAGAAGCTCAAACAGGTGGGTGAAGAGGTGTATGAACGTATTGCTGAATTTCCTTTCTGGAAAGAATATGACGAACTCATCGAGTCGGACATCGCCGACATCAAAAATTGCGGCATTGCCCAGGCTGGAACCATTACCGCAGGCAAATTCCTCGCCCATTTCGCCAAGGAGGTGCCTTACATCCACCTCGATATTGCCGGCGTAGCCTTCTTCTCCAAGAAACAGTTCTACTATGCCAAAGGCGGCAGTGGCTACGGCGTTCGCTTGCTTTACAATTTTTTGAAATCCAATAAGTAAAACAATAATCAAATATAAAAATGGATAATCGTATTCGTCTTGCCATCACGCATGGCGACATCAATGGAGTGGGCTACGAAGTCATTCTCAAGACTTTCAGCGATGCCCGCATGTTCGATACTTGCACGCCTATTCTTTATGGCTCCACCAAGGTGGCTTCCTATCACAAAAATCTTTTGGCTCATCACCAAGACATGAATTTCACGGCTTTAAGAAATGCCAGTGAGGCTGTGGATAGAAAATTCAATGTCGTGAATCTCACCAGTGAAGAGGTAAAGATTGATGTCGGAAAATCCACTGAAATAGCAGGCGCTCTTTCTCGTCAGGCTCTCAACATGGCTTGCAACGACCTTAAGAATGGTCTTGTAGATGTGTTGGTTACAGCTCCTATCAACAAGAAGAACATTCAGGCTCCGGATTTTGACTTTCCCGGTCACACCGAATACCTTTCGCACCAGTTTGGATGCAACTCTTTGATGATGATGGTGTGCGACCGTATCCGTATTGGAATCGTTACCAATCATCTTGCTCTCAAAGATGTACCCACCACTTTGACGCACAACTTGCTCTACGACAAATTGATGCTGATGAATGAGTCGCTCAAGCGCGACTTTGGCGTTCCGATGCCCAAGATCGCCGTTTTGGCCTTGGATCCTCATGCTGGCGACAATGGAGTGATTGGTACCTTCGATGATGAGGTTATCAAGCCGCTCATCCAAGAGGTGCAGGGCAAAGGCGTTTTGGCCTATGGACCTTATCCTTCCGACGGTTTCTTCGGTTCCAGCGAGTTCAACAAGTTCGATGGCGTTTTGGCGCTTTACCACGATCAGGGCTTGATTCCTTTCAAGTTGATGTCCTTTACCGAAGGCGTGAACTACACTGCGGGTCTTCCATACGTGCGCACCTCTCCCGCCCATGGTACGGCCTACGACATTGCTGGCAAGGACAAGGCTTCCGAGCAGTCGTTCCGCAGTGCCGTGCGTTTGGCTTGCGACATCTTGCGTAACCGCAAGGAATATGATATCCTCACCGAGAACCCTCTCAAGTAATTGTCACCAATGAAGAAACTCCTTCTCATCGACGGCATGGCAGCTGTTTACCGCGCCTACTATGCGTTGAACCGCAATCCGCGAGTCAACTCAAAGGGGTTCAATACGTCCGCCGTTCTCGGATTTACCACTACGATGCTTGACCTTATCAAAAATCAGCATCCCACTCATGTCGCCGTGGCTTTCGATGTGCAGAAACCTACTTTCCGCCATGAACTTTTTGCTGAATACAAGGCCAATCGTGACGCCATGCCTGAGGAAATCCAGCAAGGACTTCCTTATGTCAAAGAGATCATTTCGGCGTTTAATATTCCTATTCTTACATGCGAAGGATTTGAGGCTGACGACGTTATCGGTACCATTGCCCATGCTGCGGAAAATGCAGGATTTGACGAAGTGTTGATGGCAACGCCCGACAAGGATTTCGGTCAGTTGGTGACCAATTGCGTTCATATCTATAGGTTTGGCCGCATGGGTCGTCCGGATGAAATCTATCGTGTTCAGGAAGTTTTGGAACGTTTTGGCGTGAATAAATGCACCCAAGTGATTGATTTGTTGGGTTTATGGGGCGACGCTTCCGACAACATTCCTGGCATTCCCGGGGTGGGAGAGAAGACCGCGAAAAAGCTTATCGACAAGTTTGGCAGCATTGAAAATATGGTGGAGCATGCCGATGATATCGCTAACGAGAAAATCAGAAACCTTGTGAAAAACAACGCCCAGCAGGCGCTTTTTTCCAAGCAGTTGGCGACTATCGTATTGGACGTTCCTGTTCCTTTTGACGAGGCTGATTTGCTGCTGAAAGAACCTGATTACGAGAAAGTCCGTGAGCTGTTTGATTTCCTTGAGTTCCGTGCGCTTGCCAAGCGTGTGTTGCCTTCTGCCATGCGGCAGATGCCGACAAATCCTCCCGAGGGATCGCAAACTCAGCTTAATAAAACCGAGCGCCAGAGCAACAAGCAAAAGCCTGCAGACCCGAATCAGACTTCACTCTTTGGAGAGCCTCAGCCCGAAACGCCTCAACAGCTTGAACAGGCGGCTTCTTTTGAACCGCTTGATCGACTTCCACAGTCGGCAGATATCGCATTCTTTTTTGTGGGGTCCGATTTTGTGCTATCCACCTCTGCCGATGATGCCTACAGCGCCAAGATTGGCGATGTGGATCTTTCTGCGCTCAAGGCACTTATGGAAAATCCCGATACCACGAAGATTGTCTTTGACCTCAAGTGCACTAAATATTTGCTTAAAGAGCTTGATATTCAAATTTCTGGAAGTATTTTTGATGTGCAAATGGCTCATTATCTCGTGGATCCGGAGGCGCGCCATTCGCTTGAATTCATTTGTAGTGCCTATCTCGGCTACGAACCTCAAAATCTCGCAATGACAGGAGCCGCCCTGTGGCAGGTGTATCCTTTGTTGTCGGCGGCTTTGCATGATGCTGGCTTGCAGGATATTTACGACAAAATCGAGCTTCCCTTGGTAGATGTGCTGATGGATATGGAACAAGAGGGGGTTCGCATCGACGTTGAGGCGCTGCAAAATTATTCGCGTCAGCTTTCCATTGAACGCGACGGCATCGAGCAGGAAATCTTTTCCTTGGCGGGCGCTTCTTTCAATATCAGTTCTCCCAAGCAGTTGGGCGAAGTACTTTACGAAAAATTGCGCATCACCGACAAGCCTGCCCGCACTGCCACCAAGCAGTATTCCACAGCAGAAGACACTTTGGTCAAATTGCGTGACAAGCATCCTATTGTGGAGAAGATCTTGGAATATCGTTCGCTCAATAAGTTGATTTCTACCTATCTCGATTCTTTCCCAAAACTTATCAGTCCTGTTACGGGCCGTCTCCATACTGTATATAATCAAACTGTTACAGCTACAGGCCGACTCAGTAGCAGCAATCCTAACCTCCAGAATATTCCTATCCGCACCCAACGCGGCAAGGAAATCCGTCGAGCCTTCGTGCCACGCGATAGCGGGCATATCTTGATGGCTGCGGATTATTCGCAGATTGAGCTTCGCATTATTGCCGCTCTCGCCAACGACCGTCACATGAAGGAGGCGTTCAAGAACCACTATGACATTCATGCAGCTACGGCTTCCAAAATCTACAAACTTCCCATCGAGGAGGTTTCGTCAGACCAGCGCCGCAGCGCCAAGGCCGTCAATTTTGGCATTGTATATGGTATTAGTGCTTTCGGACTTTCAGAACAATTGGGTATTCCTCGAAAGGAAGCTGCGGCACTCATAGAGGAGTATTTCCAGCAGTATCCAGATATCAATGGTTTCATTAAGGAAAGTATCGACCGCGCACGTCAGGCGGGATATGCGGTTACGTTGTTGGGACGTCGACGCTATCTTCCTGATATCAACAGTCGCAATGCCGCAGCACGCAGTTTTGCCGAGCGCAATGCCGTGAATATGCCTATTCAAGGAACTTCCGCCGACATGATAAAGATTGCCATGGTGAACATTTTCAATCGTTTCCGTAGGCAAGGACTCCAGTCGAAGATGATTCTTCAGGTGCACGACGAACTTGTGTTTGATGTTTGTCTGTCGGAACAAGACACAGTCAAGACTATCGTTGAAGAAGAAATGCGCAATGCATTGCCTCTCAACGACTTGCCTATTGACGTTGGAATTGATTTCGGAACCAATTGGCTGGACGCTCACTAAGAAACAATTAATAAATAAAGTGGAATAATTGTTGAACTGTTGATTTGAGTCTTTTGATTGTCACAACTTTATTTTTTAAACAAAACAAAACTGTGAACCTGCTTAAAACTTAAAAATAGAAACTTAAAACTTAATAAATAAATTTTATGATTAGCAACAACTTCACTCCGAGACACAATGGTGTCTCCAACGCTTCCGACGAGGCCAAGATGCTCCAGGAAATCGGCGTATCCTCCCTCGATGAGTTGATTGAAAAGGCTGTTCCCGCAGCCATCCGTCTCGCTGAACCTATGCCCATCGCAGACGGTATCAACGAGTATGAGTTCCTCAACCGTTGCAAGACGCTTGCCATGAAAAACAAGCTCTACAAGTCCTACATCGGTATGGGTTACTACAACACCATCACTCCCGCTGTCATTCAGCGCAATGTCTTCGAGAATGCAGGTTGGTACACAGCCTACACTCCTTATCAGACCGAAATTTCCCAGGGACGTCTCGAGGCCTTGATGACCTACCAGACCATGGTGGCTGACATGACCAAGATGCCTATGGCAAACGCTTCTCTGCTCGATGAGGCTACTGCTGGTGGCGAGTGCATGCTCATGTTCTTCGCAAGCCGTAGCCGTCAGGCTGTCAAGGATGGCATCAACAAGATTTTCGTTGACGAAGGTGTTCTGCCTCAGACTCTTGACGTGATGCGCACCAACGCTGCTCCTCGTGGCATTGAAATCGTTACTGGCAAAATCGCCGACATGGACTTTGATGGTGGCTATTTTGGCGTCATGATTCAAAACCCCAACCAATATGGTGAAATCGCTGACTATACCGACTTTATCGCCAAGGCTCACGAGCATGGCATCTTCGTAGGTATGGCTACTGATTTGATGGCACTTGCTTTGGTAAAGGCTCCTGGTGAGATGGGTGCCGACTGCGCTTTCGGTTCTACCCAGCGCTTCGGTCTTCCTATGGGTTTTGGCGGTCCTCACGCAGGTTTCTTCGCCATCACCGACGCCTTCAAGCGTTCCTTCCCTGGCCGTATCATCGGCTGGAGTGTTGACGCAAAGGGCAATCCCGCACTGCGTATGGCTCTTGGTATGCGTGAACAGCACATCAAGCGCGACAAGGCAACCTCCAACATCTGTACCGCTTCCGCTTTGCAGGCTATCATGAGTGGTTTCTATGCCGCTTGGCATGGTCCCGAAGGCATCCGCAACATTGCCGGCAACATTCACGCAATGGCAACCGTTCTCGCCAAGGAACTTGAGAAATACGGCTACAAACAGCACAACCGCGCTTTCTTCGACACCCTCGCACTCCAGTGCCCCGTCAAGACCGACGTGGTTCGCAAAGTCGCTCTCGAAAACCACATCAACTTCCGTTACATCTGTGACGAGTGCATCGGCATCTCCCTCGACGAGACCACCTCTCGCGACGACGTCAACGCCATCATCACCGTTCTCGCCACCGCTGCCGGCAAACAGCCCGAACTGCTTCAGTGCAAAGGCGCTTGCTGCACCACCAGCTCTATTCCCGAGAACCTCAAACGTACCAGTGCTTACCTCACTCACAGCGTATTCAACAAATACCACAGCGAGACCGAGATGATGCGCTACATGAAGAAACTCGAGGTTAAGGACCTCAGCCTCAACCGCGCAATGATTCCGCTGGGAAGCTGCACGATGAAGCTCAACGCCGCCGCAGAAATGCTGCCTCTCAGCTGGGCCGAATTTGCAAGCATCCATCCTTTTGTTCCTGAAGATCAGGCCGAAGGTACGCTTGAGATGATTCACGAAATGGAGAAATTGCTTGCTATCGTTACAGGTTTTGCTGGTGTTTCGGTACAGCCCAACGCTGGCTCCGCTGGCGAATATAGCGGCTTGACCGTTATCCGCAACTATCATATCGATTGCGGCAACGCTCATCGCAACGTATGTCTCATTCCCGCTTCCGCTCATGGCACCAATCCCGCTTCCGCCGCCAAGGCCGGTATGACCGTTGTTGTTGTCAAGTGCAACGAACGTGGCGATGTCGATATCGACGACCTCAAGGAAAAGGTTGAACAGTACAAGGACAACCTCTCTTGCATCATGATTACCTATCCTTCTACCCACGGCGCATTTGAAGAAGGTATTCTCGAAATCGTTGACATCATCCACAACGCTGGCGGTCTTGTTTATATGGACGGCGCCAACATGAACGCCCAGATTGGTATCACCAGTCCCGGACGCATGGGTGCCGATGTTTGCCACCTCAACCTCCACAAGTCCTTCGCAGGTCCTCACGGTGGCGGTGGCTCTGGCGTAGGTCCTATCGGTGTAAGCGCCAAGTTGGTTGACTTCCTGCCCAAGCACAGCCAGGTTAAGGTTGGTGGCAGCAAGGGCAACGCTATGGCTGCTTCTCCCTACGGCAACGCTTTGTTGCTCCCCATTTCCTATGGCTACCTGTTGATGCTTGGCGGCAACGGCCTTACCGAGGCTACTCGTCACGCAATCCTCAACGCCAACTACCTCCGCGCTCGTTTGCAGAAATACTACAAGATCCTCTACACCAACAAGAACGGTATGTGTGGCCACGAGATGATTGTTGATTTCAGCGAGTTCTCATTGAAGGTTGGCGTTGGCGATATCGCACGTCGTTTAGACGACTACGGTTTCCATGCTCCTACCGTTGCTTTCCCCGTACACAACACCTTGATGGTTGAACCTACCGAGAGCGAACCTCTCAGCGAACTCGACCGTCTCTGCGACGCCCTCATCTCTATCCGTCAGGAAATTGACGACATTATGACCGGCAAGTACGACGAGCACAACAACCCCATCGCCAACGCACCTCACACCATGCAGGTTGTTTGCGCCGATGAGTGGAATTTGCCCTATAGCCGCAAGGTTGCCGCCTTCCCCATGGAGCACGGCGACAAATACTGGCCTACCATCAGCAAGATTGACGACGCCTATGGCGACCGCAATCTCCAGCCCGTATGGCCCGCCGAAAACTAATGGTTTTCGATTAGATGAAAGCAGGGGCACCGTAAAGGTGCCCCTCTTTTTTTTCAATGTTGCGCAGAAAAGACAAAAATTGCGTTTTTTTGTCGCCTATATCCGACAAATTTGTTATTTTTGCATATTGTAAACATTCAAATTAATATTTAAGAAACAGAAACAACATCACGCCACTGCGACCCGCAAGGTCAGAGAGTGGCAGACATATTAATAATGCATTGACTATTATTTGCGTTCTCCTGAATGGCCTAGGAAACCGATTGCAGAGATAAGAACACAAAGATAGTGGTTAGGCAACTTTCTCGTGGGAAAGCTGTGCTATATCCTCATATTTAAGAAGTCAATGTTCATGCTTTGGGCATGAACATTTCTTGTATGGGGATGAGGCCTCTTTCCTAGGCAGCCTCGGAGAACGCATAAGAAGGTTCATGCCCTTTTTGTGCGCTCACGTGAGTGGTAGATCGATGCACCAGTTGTTTTGCAACGATTTATCACGAAGATGGCGAAAAAGAAATTCAAATACGATATTCCCGAAGAAGAGGTTAAGCTTGTAGTAGAATCTCAAAGCCGTTACGGACGGTTACATACCTACGTCAGTTTGTTCAGTAGTGCTGGTGTGGGATGCTTTGGTTTTAAGCAGGAGGGATTCCATTGTGTCGCAACGGTGGAATTGCTTGAACGAAGACTCAAAATACAAAAGTTCAATCGCAAATGTATCTTGGAGAGCGGTTACATTTGCGGCGACATGACCAAACAAGAGACAAAAGACAATGTGTTTGGTCAGATAGAGTTTTGGAATGATTCCTTTCATATTGACGATATCGATGTGGTGATTGCTACTCCTCCTTGCCAGGGAATGTCGGTTGCTAACCACAAGAAGAAAGACGAGATGAAACGTAACTCTCTTGTGGTGGAATCCATCCGTATGGTCAATGAAATCAAGCCTCGCTACTTTGTGTTTGAGAATGTTAGAGCATTCCTTACAACACTTTGTACTGATATAGATGGGCAAGACAAATCAATACGTGAGGCAATAAACAACAACCTGTCAGGGAATTATAACATCCTCTTCAATGTGGTGAACTTCAAGGATTATGGTAATCCGTCAAGCCGTACCCGTACCCTAGTAATTGGCGTTCGCAAGGATTTGAAAGAGATTACTCCTTACGATTTATTTCCAGTGAAACAGCCAGAAAGGACGCTCCGACAAGTTATAGGTCATCTACCAGCATTGCAGACAATGGGCGAGATTTGGAACGAGGACATTTACCACAACTTCCGCAATTACGACCCAAAGATGGTGGCGTGGATAGAGAACATCAAGGAAGGACAATCTGCATTTGACAATACGGAGCCAGAGCGTTTGCCACACACCATCAAGGACGGAGTGCGAATCTTCAATGCTCAAAAGAATGGCGATAAATATACTCGTCAGTATTGGGATAAAGTTCCTCCTTGCATCCATACCCGAAATGACATCATGGCGAGTCAGAACACCGTTCATCCCGTGGATAATCGTGTATTCAGCATTCGTGAGGTGATGCTTATGATGTCCGTTCCCAATGAGTTTCAATGGTCAGAAATTCCGTTTGACCAACTTAATGCTTTGTCATTAGCCGACAAGAAAGCATTCCTGAAGAAAGAGGAAATGAACATCAGACAGAACCTTGGTGAGGCAGTTCCTACAGTTATCTTCAAGCAAGTGGCTCATAACGTCCGCAAGATTGATACTCGCAAAACTTTGTCAGAAACGGATATCGTGAACATGATCAACGAGAACAATCTTACCGATCAAGATAGCTTGCTTAGATTTATACAACATACAACATCGTACGGCTTTGCCGAATTAAGCAAGATTGCAGAGCTTGCTAACGCTCAACGCGAGAATAATGCGGCTTACTACACTCGACAGGACATTTGCTACACAATAATCAAGAATCTACCCGAATTGAAAGAACTTGGGCAGGACGTTCGCATACTTGAACCGTCCGTTGGTGTGGGAAACTTCCTTCCGACGCTTATTAGAAAGTACGAGAACGCAAAGAGCGTGACAATTGATGTTGTAGACATTAACCCCAACAGCATAGCAATACTTAGGGAACTTCTTGGCAAGCTAACTATTCCTGAAAATATTCGTGTCAACTACATTAACGATGATTTCCTATTGCATGATTTCACTGATAGCAAGTATGATGTAGTGATAGGCAATCCTCCCTACATGAAGATAACAGGCGATAAAGAGTTGCTGGCGAAGTATAAGAAAGGGATGACGAACAAGGAAACGAATAACATCTTCTCTTTCTTCATTGAGAAGTGCATTTGTCTCGGACGATTCGTTTCGCTGATTGTACCGAAGAGTCTTATCAATGCTCCCGAGTTTAATCTTACTCGTGCTTTGATGGAACGCTACAGAATGGAACGTATCATCGACTTTGGCGAGAAAGGCTTCAAGGGAGTGAAGATAGAAACCATCAACTTCTTGTTGCGTACCGACAAGAAACCTGCCGACACGATTGTTGAATCATACATTTCTGAAACAATTACGACTACAGTACAATCATACATCACAGACAGGACTTATCCCTATTGGCTGATTTACAGAAACGAAGCATTTGACCTCGTGGCAGAAAAGATGCAGTTTGGCATCTTCAGGGCTTATCGCGACAGAGCTATTACAAAGACGGTCACGAAGGATGCAGGAAGCATTCGTGTGCTGAAGTCAAGGAACATCGGAAGCAACTGTATCGAGGACATTGAAGGTTACGATTGCTTCATGGATGATGCATCGTCTTATGACGTAAGCAAATACCTGAATCAGCCGAATTGCGTGCTTCTGCCTAACCTGACGTACAATCCTCGTGCCTGTTTCCTGCCCAGGAATTGTATTGCAGATGGCTCTGTAGCAATTCTTACACTCATAGATGAAAATGAGTGCGTGACCGAAGCTGACCTTGCTTACTATGCTACTGATGAGTATCGTCAGTTCTATGCCATTGCTCGCAATAAGGCAACACGCTCCATGAACATCGACAATAATTCAGTTTTCTTCTTTGGCAAACTTAAACAAAAATAAGGTATGGTGGTAGATATTGATAGTTTTTTGAATAAGTATGACGATTTCGATATTCGTCAGAACCATAATGCGCGTTACGTTGATCAGAAGTGCACGCCTGACATTGTGTGCTTTATTGCTGATTGCATCATCAGTACTTCTTGCGCCACAAAGCATTTCTCTGTGAACGACCTTTGGGAAGAGCGTTATTTCATAGACAACTGTCGAGTGATTTTCGGCAAGCCTTCGCCTGCTGATCCAAGCGCACGCAACGAATATAATAAGGTGTTGTGCCAACCTCTGAAATTGCTTGCGTATGCCCATGTGCTTCAGGTGACTTACGTTGGTAAGCAGCTTGATTTCTGCGTGAACGATGAAACGATGTTGGAATACATTGCCACGAAAGAGCGTAATGCCTACAACTTTATGCTCAAGTTCTTCATGAGAGTGGCTGAGGCAAGCGGAATCACCCGATTCTTTGAGGAATACAAGGCAACGTGTGAAGTTAATCCTCGTGCTGCGAAAGCCACCATCTATGAGAAGTATCATCGGTTCATCTCTGCCAATACGCCTTCGCATTCTAAGACTGATGTTGACCGTATCTTCCACAAGGTGTTCAATCTTTATGCTTACAGCAATATGCTTCCTGGCAGCCACGGCAAGTTGCTTGATTGGTACGATTTGATGTACAATCGGGTGAATTGGCGTGACAAGGACAAGAAGAAAAAGTCGTTGACTCGTGAGCAAGCCTTAAAGGCGGAAATTGAGGAAATGAATCAGAATTTCTACATTGATTATCAAGTAAACAAAGCTATTCGCAAGGTTCGACAGGTTCAGGGAACAGAGAGCGAGGTAAGAGATGGTTTGTCTAATGGAATTGCAACCGAAGTACATCATATTTTCCCCAAATCGGAGTTTCCTGACATTGCTTCTTATTTTGAAAATCTTATATTGTTAACGAGCAGTCAGCATCGACAGAAGGCCCACCCGCATAGTAATTTCCATATAGTTGATAAAGAGTATCAATTGATTTGTCTGATGTCAAAATCTCGTACAATAGAAGAATTTATTTCAGATAATGGAGAATCTTTCTATTCTAAGAAATCATTTGTGAAAGTAATAAATATAGGAATACAAACAGATGAGATACAAGAATCAGATAGTTTTGATAGCATTCGTAAGTTTCTTCATGATTATTACAATCGATATGATTTTTCGGATATGGATTCAATGGAACGTAAAGCTGCTGAATTGTAATATGTAATATAAAACGGGCGGTCAATTGACCGCCCGTTTTATATTTGTTTCAACTAATATTAGTCGATAACGGTGTTCCAGTTGTGGATATCTTCGGCTTCGCCGAGCTGGATGGCGCGCAAAGCGTTGTAAAGCTTGGTGCTCCAGGGACCGGGTTCTTCACCGAAGTTGTAGCTGTTGCCAGTGGCGGGGTCGTCGATGCGGGAGATGGGGCTGATAACAGCGGCAGTACCGCAAGCGCCTGCCTCCTGGAAACCTTTAAGCTCTTCGAGAGCGATAGGACGACGCTCAACCTTCATGCCCATGTCTTCTGCCAACTGGATAAGGCTCTTGTTGGTGATGGAGGGAAGGATAGAGGTGCTCTTAGGAGTAACGTAGGTGCCGTCCTTGATACCGAAGAAGTTGGCAGCGCCGGCTTCGTCGATGTATTTCTTCTCCTTGGCATCCAAGTAGAACTCGCAAGCATATTTGCCACCGTGGCAAGCTTCGGTGTGGGCTTTCAAAGAAGCAGCGTAGTTGCCGCCGACTTTGTAAACGCCGGTGCCGAGAGGTGCGGAACGGTCGTAGTCGCGGGTGATGACATAAGGATTGGCTTTGAAGCCGCCCTTGAAGTAAGGTCCAACGGGGGTTACGAAGATGAGGAACAGGTATTCGTCAGCGGGCTTAACACCAACGGTGATGCCAGTACCAATCAAAAGAGGACGAAGGTAAAGAGATGCGCCAGTGCCATAGGGAGGAATGAAGCGTTCGTTCATCTTAACGACCTTGATGCACATTTCCTTGAAACGCTCGGTGCTGAGCTCGGGCATCATGATGCCGCGGCAAGTGCTCTGCAAACGTGCTGCATTCTCTTCCAAACGGAAAATGCGGATTTTGCCGTCCTTGCAACGGAAAGCCTTGAGGCCTTCGAAAGCTTCCTGGCCATAGTGAAGGCTGGATGCTGCCATGTGCATGTTGATAGTTTCTTCGGAGCTAACTTCAATTTCGCCCCATTGTCCATTGCGATTCCAGCAACGTACGTTGTAGTCGGTTTTCATGTAACCGAACGGGAGGTTTTGCCAATCGATATTCATGGTGTTCGATTTTGTTATTATTAATGTATCTTTGTTAAACAAAAAAAAGCTTAAAACTCCAAACTCGAGGCTCATCGCTTTAAGCTGTTGTGGTCCCTCTTGGGCTCGAACCAAGGACCCACTGATTATGAGTCAGTTGCTCTAACCGACTGAGCTAAGGGACCTGATTTCTCTTTGTCGAAATCGTTTGCAAAGATACGAAAAAAATTAAAATTGAGAAATGAAAAATGAAAACTATAGAAATTTGATTATTATTTTGTATATTTGCAATAGTAATTCATCTAACGTCGGAAGTTTGGAAAATGATTATAATTTATTGATTTTTCGATACTTCTAAATTTTTGTCAATACGCATTAAGGGCGCCTTATGGGAAGAATCATGGCAATAGACTATGGCAAAAAACGTACGGGGTTGGCAGTTTCCGACCCTGAACGCATCATAGCTTCTCCGCTTACCACGGTTGATACGCCCAAGTTGATGGATTATTTGAAAACCTATTGCCAGCAAGAGCCTGTGGATGTCTTTGTTGTGGGCGAAGCAAAGCACCTCAACAATACACCTTCAGAATCAGCGCAATATATCGAGCCGTTTGTCGATGCGCTTAAAACCGCTTTCCCCGACAAAGAAGTGGCGCGTCTCGACGAAAGGTTTACTTCAAAGATTGCTTTCCAGGCTATGATCGACGGCGGTTTGAAGAAAAAACAACGTCAGAACAAGGGTTTGATTGACACAATCAGCGCTACGGTAATATTGCAAGACTATATGAGAGCCATTCATTAATAAGTGACCAGTGACCTGACCAATGAAAAAATGCTGATTTGAAGATTAAATCCTTTGAACTTTAAACTCTTAAACTTTCAACTGACTCTAAATCCTAAACTGATTAATTCTCAATTTTTCTTAACTCTTAACTTTTAACTCGTAATTCTTAACCAATCATGATTTATCCTATTGTCGGTTATGGCAGCCCTGTGTTGAGAAAAGAGGCTCAGCCAATTACAAAAGACTATCCTGAACTGAAAAAACTTATCGCTGACATGTACGAAACCATGTACGCCGCCGATGGGGTAGGGTTGGCCGCACCCCAGATCGATCTTTCGATCCGCCTGATAGTCATCGGTTTCCCGATCTACGACGAAAAAACTGACACTTACAGCGATACTATTGAAGAACATACGCTCATCAATCCCGAAATCTTGGAAGAAAAGGGTTCCAAGAAGTACTTCAACGAAGGTTGTCTAAGCATCCCCGGTGTTCATGAGGATGTGTTGCGTCCCGACACCATCGTGCTGAAATATTACGACGCTGATTTCAACGAGCATACGGAGGAAATCAGCGGAATGTTTGCCCGTGTGGCACAGCACGAAATCGACCATCTCGACGGCAAGGTCTTCACCGACCGCCTTAGTTCGCTGCGCAAAACCATGATTAAGCGTAAACTCAACGATGTTGCGGATGGCCGTATGCGTACCGCCTATAAAATGAAGTACGTAAAACACTAAATAAAGGTTGTTATTAACTTGAAAATCAAAATATAGTAATAAAAATGAAACGTTTGTTTTTTGCGCTTGTCTGTTTGGCATGCGTTGCGGGTATGGTTTCTTGTGGACCCAACAGAGAGGAATTGCAGCAGGAAATTGAGAACTACGAAGATTCCATTTCGGAGATGAATTGCATCATGGACACCAATGTGGCGAATCGCATGGCGTCGCTGTATCTCAACTATGCCGATGATTTTTCGAAAGACAGCCTTGCGCCAATCTATCTTTTCCGTGCCGCCGACGTGTTGGCTACGGTGGGCAATGTGGATCGCTCGGTGGAATGTCTCAATCGCATTATCGACAATTATCCTGATTATGAAGATCTTGGCGGATGCTATTTCTTGAAGGGCTTCGCCTTTGAGATGGGCGAACGCTACGAAGAAGCCAAAGCTACATATACGGAGTTTGTAAAGCTTTTCCCCGACCATCCTTTGGCAAGTGACACCAAGGCTATGTTGCCCTACGTAGGAATGGCTCCCGAGGAAATGTTGGAGAAGATAATCGAGAATTCTGACAGTCAGGCAGATATGCTTGTCCAGAAATAATGTACGCAAATCTGAAAGCATTTTCCGCTTCTTCACTTCAATGTCCTTCACTTATCAATACCCTCATCCTGCCTTGACGGCCGATATGGTTGTCTTTCACAAGAATAGTGAAGATAAATGGCTTGTTCTGCTCATCCAGCGAGGCAACTACCCATATAAAGGTTGTTGGGCTTTCCCTGGTGGATTTATGAATATTGACGAAGATACCGCTACCTGTGCCCGACGTGAATTGCTGGAGGAAACGGGATTGATTGTGAATGATATCGCTCCAATAGGAGTCTATGACAAAGTGGATAGAGATCCGCGTGAGCGGGTTGTTACCGTTGCTTATCTTGCGGTGGCTTCGAATGTGGAAGTCACCGCAGGCGACGATGCCGCCAAGGCGCAATGGTTTTCTGTGGACGAATTGCCACCGTTGGCGTTCGACCACGAGCAGATTTTCAGGGATGCCTATCGGCTGCTTTTTTCTTCAGCCTTGCGCTGAAATTTCTGTGAGTCGATAACGAAACGTTCGTGGACGCCTTCGCCGATGAGGCCACATCCGTCGTAGGCTTTTACGTTGAACACCAATCGACGGCGGTCGATTTCCACCAATTCGCTGTCGCACCAAACCTTCATCCCTACGGGCGTGGCCGCGCAATGCGATACATTGATTAGCGTACCAACCGTTCCTTGTCCGGCTTCGAGTTGCGGCACAACGCTTTCGTTGCAAGTCTTTTCAATGAGCGCAATCATCATCGGTGTGGCAAAAACCTTCACCAATCCGCTTCCAATGCGGTCGGCGGTGACTTCTTCGGTCACTATTTGCTCCAGATGTCCTTTGGTTCCAATAGTTAGCATGGTATATTTGTGTTGCTGTTTCTCTAAATAAACGCAGATTGGCGTTTTGGTATTGTGTAACCAAGTTTCCGTTTCACAAATTGGCTATTTTTTCGTAAATTTGCAAACTAAAAATCCTGACGGATGGATTTTTGTAACTATTTATATCTTAACATGAAACGATTACTTTGCATTTCGCTGTTGATTGCCATCTCTGCACTTTCTCAGGCCCAGTTTTTGGGCATTGGCAAGAAAAAAAACAAGACCGAAACACAACCGGCTGAAATTGAGAGGCTTTTCGATGTCATTGACATGATAGGGGATAATTATGTAGATGTTCCCAATAACGACAAATTGAGTGAGGCTGCCATCAACGCTATGCTCAAGACTCTTGATCCTCACAGTATTTATATTCCCGCTAAGGATGTTGAACGTACCAATGAGGCTTTGGTGGGTAATTTTGAGGGCGTTGGCATCACTTTCCAGATTGTGAATGATACAATTATGGTTTCGGATGTGATTGCTGGCGGCCCTTCCGAAGAGGTGGGTCTGGCGATAGGCGACAAAATCGTGCGCATCGATGGACTTCCCGCGACGGGCGACAGCGTGAACAATACTTTTGTGACCTCGCATCTCAGGGGCAAGAAGGGTTCGATTGTGGTTTTGGATATCCTACGTATGGGCAAGATCTATTCGTTCCGTATCAGGCGAGACAAAATTCCCATCTATTCCATTGACAGCTATTTTATGGCCGACGACACCATTGGCTATGTCCGTTTGGTGAGATTCTCCCGCACGAGTGTTACCGAATTTCGAAAAGCCGTTGATTCGTTGAAAGCGAAAGGAATGAAGTCGTTGATTCTCGACCTCCGAGGCAATGGGGGCGGCTATCTCGACATTGCATGCGGCATGGCAAATGAATTTCTGAAGCAGGGATCATTGTTGGTCTATACCGAAGGACGCAAGTCGAAACGTCAGAATTTCCGCGCCAACCGCAACGGATGTTTCCGTCAAGGCGATTTGGTGGTGCTGATCGACGAAGGATCGGCGTCGGCATCTGAGATTGTTTCTGGAGCCATACAAGATTATGACCGTGGCACTTTGGTGGGACGCCGCAGTTTCGGAAAGGGATTGGTTCAGCACATGTTCCCGTTGAAGGATGGCGGTCAGGTTCGTTTGACCACGGCACGCTATTATACACCTTCGGGACGTTGCATCCAGAAACCCTACGACGCTGGCGCCGATGCCTATCGGGAGGACATCAACAACCGATTCAAACATGACGAGTTGGTGAACGCCGATTCCATCCATTTCCCTGATTCGTTGAAATACAAGACCGCCAGTGGCCGTACAGTTTATGGCGGTGGCGGTATCATGCCAGACGTTTTCGTGCCTATGGATACGATGCGTTTGACGGATTTTTACATCAATCTGCGTGCCAAAGGAGTGCTGAACAATTTCGCCGCCGAATGGGCGAACCAGCATCGAGGCGAAGTGTTGGTGCGCGATTTCGACACCTATATGCAAAACTATGAGTTGTTGCATCTCGACTCTTTGCTTGAGGTCTATGCGGCCTCCAAGGAAGTGGTGCGCGACACTGCCAAGGAGTATGCCGACAGTCTCCGTTCGGCCCATAGCGACTTTTATTTGAGGGCATCGGTGAAGGCTTTGGTGGCTCGAGGCCTCTTTGGCACGGAGTACTACTTTATGGTGATGCGTGACATTGATGAAGCCTACCTTAAAGCGCTGTCAATCTTGCGCAAAGAGTCCAATGCAAAAGATCTGAATGAAAAATAAAGAGCCATTTTAACCTCATATATTGAGATTTTTTTGTATCTTTGTATGCTTAATTCATACTTTATGTGTGAATTTGATAAAATTAATAAATTATTAATCAATTAAATAAATAAATTTATGCAACCAAAAGGTA